>JBBITV010000031.1:0-15709 GCA_037440585.1 Chloroflexota bacterium | reverse complement strand
ACCGAGGCGTTGGAGAAATACGAGCAGGCGCTGGGGTTGTTCCGGCTCGTGGGCGCCCGGCTGGGCGAGGCCAACGTGCTGCAGGCCCAGGGCAGTGCCGCTCTGCGCGCCGGCGAGACAGACCGTGGACTGGCCCTGCTGGAACAGGCCCGTCAGCTCTACGCGGCGGTTGGTGCCCGCGCTGGTCTGAGCAATGTGGCCATCACCCTGGCCCGCCACGCGGCAGCACAAGGTGATCTGGCGAAAGCGATTGAGTACATGCAGCCGGCCGCCGATTTCGGGATTGAACAGAATCACCCCCTCGGACCCCAGTTGCAGGCCGAGATTGATGAGTGGAAAGCTCAGTTGGAACAGCAACAGGCTCTGGCCCGCTTGCTGGCGCAATGGCAACCAATCATCGCCGCCGTAGTGGCCGCGGCCCAGGGCGACGCCGGGGCCACCCGCCAACTGGCCCCCTTCCTGGATCAGATGGGCGCCACCACCGACTGGGGGAACCTGGCCGCCGCGCTGCGTCGTGTCCTGGCCGGCGAACGGGACCCCGAAGCGCTGGCTGAGGGCCTGGACACGACCGACCGGGTGATCCTGACTGCTACGCTGGCGGCATTGGCCCAGGCGACCGCGCCGGAGCTGACACCGGCCGAACTCAAGCCCCGACTGGAGCAGGCGGCGGCTGAGGCACGCGCTGCCAGCGATACCGGCCGGCTGACCGAAGTGCTGGCGGTGCTGGCTGAGGTGTGTGAGAAATTGGCCGACTGGCCGGCCGTCGTCGCCGTGTGCGATGAGCTGCTGGCCCTGCGGCCGGACGTAGAGACCTGGAACCGGCGTGGCAATGCCCTGGATGCTCAACAAAACCACGCGGCGGCGGTTGAATCGTATTCCCAGGCCATCGCGCTGGCTGAGACGCAGACTTCCGAAGTCTCAGAGACTTCGGAAGTCTCAGGGTATGCCTATCTTTACCGCAACCGCGCCGGTTCATGGCTAAGCCTGGGGCAAGGGGCCAACGCGGAGGCGGATGCCCGGCGGGCAGTGGAACTGGAGCCGGACCGGGCACGGGGCTGGCAACTGCTGGGCCAGGCGTGCGCCCAGCAGGCGCGGTGGGCAGATGCGGCCGCGGCGTACGCCCGGTGGACGGAGCTGGAGCCGGACAACGCCGAGGCGTGGTGGGCACGCGGCCAGGCGCACGAGAACCTGGGCGACTGGGCCAACGCACTACCGGCCTACTGGCGCGTGACCGAGCTGGCGCCGGACAGCGCTGAGGGCTGGTGGGCACGCGGCCGGGCGTGCGAGAACCTGGGCGAATGGGCCAGTGCGTTACCGGCCTACCGGCGGGTGACCGAGCTGGCGCCAGATTTCGCCGATGGCTGGAACGGTCTGGGTAACGCCTGCATCGGCCTGTGCGACCACGCCGCCGCTGCTGGCGCCTATGGGCACGCCATCGCCCTGGCACCGGATCAGGCGATGCTCTACCGCAACCGCGCCGACGCCCTCATCGAGCTGGGCCGGCTGGCTGAGGCCGAGGCGGATTGCCACAAAGCGCAGGAACTCGACGGGGAGAACCCGCGCACTGCCGGGCGCTGGGGCCAACTGCGCGTCGCTCAGCGCCGCTTCGCTGAAGCCGAACCGCTGCTGCGGATGGCGGTCGAGGGGACGGGCGTGGCCGATTGGGGTGGCTGGCTGGCGCTGGCGTTGTTGGGCCAGGGGCAGGTGGACGAGGCGCAGGGCGTGCTGGAAGCGTGGGCAAAGACGGCCAGCCCGGAGGATCGCGAGGCGTGGACGCGCTGGTGTGCCAGACACCCAGACTTCCGAAGTCTTGAAGACTTCGGAAGTCTGGAGGCTCAGACAAGATAGGTGAGACGCTATGGAAGCGAAGTCCTGGCCGAGTCTGCTGCAAAGTGCCATGCATTTCCGGCCCCGGCTCAACCTGGGCACCCGCTTAACCCTTAGAATTGGCGTGGTCATCGGCCTGACCAGCCTGGCACTCTTCGTAGGCATCTACCGGCTCCAGGAGCAGCAGACGATGAGCCACCTGGAGACACAGGCGCGGGCCCTGTTAACCGAGATGGTCGTCCTGCGTGAATGGGTTGCCGTCTACGGCGGAGTGTGGACCACCCGCCCGGGTGATTTCTACCTGGACAGCCGGGATGGCTTCTACCGCAAATCGCCGGCCATGGTGACCAAGGAACTCTCGCGGCTCTCCGACACCAAGGGCTACTACCGGTTCCACATCACCAGCCTGCGCCTCAAGAACCCTGAAAACGCGCCCGATGCCTTCGAGCGCCAGGCGCTGCACGGCTTCGAGCAGGATACAACGCCGATCAGGCGGGTCGAAACGGTAGACGGCACGCATGTCTATCGCATGATGATCCCGCTCAAGGCTGAGGCGGCCTGCCTGGAATGCCATGGCGACCAGGGCTACCAGGTGGGCGATATTCGGGGCGGCCTGAGCGTGCTGGTGCCCATGAGCGAGATGGACCGCACCCTGGCCGAGAACCGCCAGGCGCTGACTCTCTCGGCGGGCGTCATCGTCGCCCTGGTCATGGCTGTGCTCTACGTCCTGGTGCGGCGCATGATCGTTGCCCCGGTCAGCCAACTCAAAATGGTGGCTACGGCCGTAGGCCAGGGCGACTACACGGCCCGCTGCCACCTCCGCACCGGCGACGAACTGGAGATGCTGGGGCAGACCCTCAACCGGATGGTCGCCAGCCTCAAGACCTCCCGCGACACACTCCAGGCGCGGATCGAGCAGCGCACTCGAGAACTGGCCGCCCTGTCCGACGTGGCGCTGACGATCAGCCGTGCCGGAGCGCTGGAGGACGTCCTTAACGAGGCACTGGAGACCGTGCTCCAGATCACCGGCGCAGACGGTGGGGTGATCCACCTGGCTGAGGAGCAGGGCGGGGTCAGACCAGCCACCTGGCGAGGATTGCCGGTCCAGGTGGTGAACTGCGTGGAGTCTCTGCAACCAGGCGAGAGCTTTGTCGGCCGGGTAATCCAAACGGGCGAACCGCTCTACGTGCCTGATCTCGCCGACGATGCGTGGACAAAGGTATGTCCTGGCCACACCTGCCCTGCCGCGGCCGCAGGCTACCGCGCCCTGGTCGTCATCCCACTCCGGTCTCGGAACCGGACCCTGGGCACGATGACCCTGCTCCGCCAGGTACCGGAGGGCTTTTCACCGGAAATCCTACAACTCCTGGTATGCATTGGCCATCAACTTGGGGTGGCCGTGGAGAACGCGCGCTTCCAGGAGCGGGCCGCACAGGTGGCCATCTTGGAAGAACGGGGGCGCATCGCCCGCGAGCTCCACGATAGCCTGGCCCAGACGTTGGGCTGGCTGAACCTCAAGGCCGAGATGCTGGCCGACAGCCTGGAGCACGGTGAGATGGAGAAGGCCCAGGCAGAGACGGCGGCCATCCGCCGGGTAGTCCGTGAGGCCGGCTACGACGTCCGTGAGTCCATTGACGGGCTGCGCACCCGGCCGGCCGAGGGCCTGGTCCCCACGGCTGCCGCCTGGGTTTCCGAGTTTGGCCGGCGCAGCGGTCTGCTCACCGAGTTCCGCGCCACCGATGGTGAAGTGCGCCTGCCGCCGGTGGTGGAGAGCGAGGCGCTGCGCATCCTCCAGGAAGCGCTGACCAATGTGCGCAAGCATGCCCAGGCCCGGCAGGTGCGGGTGAGCCTGCAGGTGAGCGCCGTGCGGGCCGAATTGGTCGTCGAGGATGATGGCCAGGGCTTCGTCTACAACGCTGCCCACGATGCCGAGCACTTTGGCCTGCGCATCATGCGTGAACGGGCGGAGGGGCTGGGCGGCACCTTCAATGTTGAGACGGCGCCTGGGAGAGGCACCCGGGTGACCGCTCGTTTGCCCCTTCATCTGCCGTATCGGAGCGAAAGGTGAGCCAGAAGACAAGCGAGGGTAAGACGGTAAACGCGATCCGGGTTTTATTGGCGGATGACCATGCCCTCTTCCGGGATGGGCTGGCGAGCCTCTTGGAACGGGATGGGCGTTTTCAGGTGGTGGGCCAGGTAGAGAATGGGGAATCGGCCGTGGAGGCGGCGATCCGTCTGCAGCCGGACGTAGTCCTGATGGACATTCAGATGCCGGGGATCGGGGGGCTGGAGGCGACTCGCCAGCTAATGACCGGTCTGCCGGCCCTCAAGATCATCATGCTCACTATCTCGGATCGCAATCAGGACCTGTTTGAAGCTGTTAAGTGTGGGGCCCAAGGGTATCTCCTGAAGACGGCCATGACGGGGCGTGATCTGGTAGAGGCTGTAGCCGGGGTAGCGGCCGGCGAAGCCATGATCACGCCTGCCCTGGCTCCCCGCCTCCTGGCCCAGTTTGCTGCTCTAGCCAGGGAGCAGTTACGCATCGAAGATACAGGAGAACAGCGCACCCAGGGAATCGAGAGGCAAAGGGCTGAAGACGCCGGGGAGCCAGGCAGGGTCGACCTGCTGACCCGGCGCGAGCGGGAGGTGCTGGAGCTGGTGGCCGAGGGTCTTACCAATAAGGAGATCGCCGCCCGGCTGGTGATTTCCGAGAATACTGTTCGCGCGCATCTACGCAATATTCTGGACAAGTTACACGTTAGTAACCGGATGCAGGCCGCCCGGTGGCTGCAAAATCGGTAATTAGTCCAACAGGACTAGTCCACACACTTATGCTGAGAGGGCCACGCGGCTGGCCCTCTCTTTTTTTGGTCCAAGGATCGTCCGGTCTGCCGATTGTGAAGGCGGTCGCGATATGGTAAGATATAGCCGCAACGAGCACTGACGGCGGTGCCCGGCATCTCAAAACACGTGGTCAGAGCAGGCACTGACGAGGGTGCCCGGCAGCTCAATCCTGCCGGGCATTTTTATGTAATATGAGAGGAGGGGATCTGCTTGAGCCAGGAAATTACACACGGAACGGCACCTCCGGAAACGGAGCAGCCCGATGAAGAGGGAAAGCTGTCGCGGCGGCGATTTCTGGTGAGCGGAACCATGGCCGCAGGGTTGCTCGCCTCGGCCGGAGTGGCCACCTCTTTCGCCTGGCAATTCGTCTACCCGGCTGCGGCCAAGGTGAGCACCGTCCAGGTTCTGGCTACCTCCTTGAGCCGGCTTTCCCCCGGCAGCCGGCTCACCCGGAACCTTGAAGGAAACGAGATTATCCTGGTCAATCAGGATGGGCACATCCGGGCCTTCTCCACTATTTGCCCTCACCTGGGTTGCCGGGTCGCCTGGCAGGAAAACCAACAACGCTTTTTCTGCCCGTGCCATAGCGGAACCTTCGACGCCGACGGCAAGGTCGTATCGGGTCCCCCGCCACGCCCCTTAGACGAATTTGCCGTCGAGGTCAAAGGTGGTAGTGTTTATGTGACTGTACCCAAGGCGGAAGGAGGGGCATGATATGGCAACCTTTCGCGATGCTCAAGGCAGGCCTTTAGAAACGGCACGCCAGCCTGGCCTGCGCGGTTGGCTGGAGGAGCACTTCCCGCTGGATGTCCGCATCTACGAGGAACTGGCCAAAGAGCCCATCCCCCGCCACATGGAACGTTGGTGGATGGCCCTGGGGGGGACACCCCTGGTCCTGTTTGTGATCCAGGCCATCACCGGCATTCTGATGACCTGGTATTATGTGCCGCGTCCCGAGGTGGCCTATGAGAGTGTCAGCCGTATCACTTCCCAGGTCCCCTTTGGCTGGTGGGTGCGCGGTATCCACCACTGGGCGTCCCAACTCATGATCATCGCCGTGGTGCTGCACATGTTGCGCACCTTCATCACCGGGGGATACCGCCGGCCCCGGGAGCTGAACTGGATCATTGGGGCCGGGCTCCTCGTCGTCACCCTGGCCTTTGCTTTCACCGGCTATGCCCTGGTCAACGACCAACGCTCCTACTGGGCCACCACCGTGGGCACGAACCTCTTCGCCGAGATCCCCGTGGTCGGTCCCATTATCCTGAAAATGATCCGGGGCGGGATCGCCGTCACCGCTGACACCATGACCCGCCTCTACCCGATCCACATTGGCGCCTTGCCCACCGCTCTGGTGATCCTGGTCTTCCTGCACATCGTGCTGATCCGCTTCCACGGGGTGACCGATCTGGACGCCCGGGAGCGGGAGCGCCTGATCCGCCAGGGCAAGCCGCTGCCGCCAGCGCCTCCCCCGGGGCAGCCAGCCCCAGCCCCCACCTTCCCCTTCTTCCCGGATCATGTCATGACCGAATTGATTATCGCCCTGGGGGCCCTGATCCTGTTGGTAAACCTGACCGTCATCGCCCCGCCTGGTCTTGGCCCAAAGGCCGACCCGACGGTGACCCCGCTCCATATCAAACCGGAGTGGTACTTCTACCCCATCTTTCGCTGGCTGAAACTCTTCCCGTTGCAGGTGGGCGTGCTCAGCCTGGTCGTGGGGGGATTCTGCTTTGTGTTCTGGCCGTTCATCGATGCCTTCCTGGAGCGACGCTTCGGCCAGCGTGACCTCAACGTCTACCTGGGAGTCGTGGTGGCCCTGGGAGCATCTGGCTTTATCTTGTGGGAGCTGTTCAGTTGAACATGAAACACTACAGCGGATGAGGGGAAGGAACGGATTGTGCAGCACCCTTATCCGTTCCTTCCCTAAATCCGCTGTAGTTAATCCGCTGTAGTGTTCCTAGGTCTGAAAGGAGCTGTGCAATGAGTCTGAACGTCAAAGCCCTGGTGGTCATTGTCTTGACGGTTCTCCTGTTGGCGACCTTCACGGTCGTGGCTTACGTGGAAGGGGTGCAGCGGCGGCCGGGTGCGCCGCCGCCGGCCGTGGCCAGCGCCGAGGCCCAGCAGTGTATCAGTTGCCACGAAACCCGCACGCCGAACCAGGTGGCCCTGTGGCGCAGTAGCGAACACGCGGCGAAGGGAGTGGACTGCCTGTCGTGCCACAAAGTCACCAAGGACGACTGGGACTATTTTATGTGTCCCGGTGCATCCATTCCGACGGCGAGCCACCCGACACCGAACGACTGTAAGGAGTGCCACGAGAAAGAGGTGGTTGAGTTCGCCCGAAGCAAGCACGCGGCGACCTCAATGCTCAAATTCGCCGGCTCTTTCGACCGTAACGTCTTCGAGCCGACCATCACCACCAAGCATGGCTGCCAGCAGTGCCATGAGATCGGCCACGTCTGGCCCGACCAGAGTGTGGGCGAATGCGACGCCTGCCATGCCAAGCATACCTTTAGTTTGCAGATCGCGCGCAACCCCTACACCTGTGGCGAGTGCCACATGGGCCCGGATCACTCCAACATCGAGCAATGGGTCGAGTCCAAGCACGGCAACATCTTCATGAGCAATCCCAAGAACTATGAGCTCCTGGGCTACGACCCCCAGGACTACACCGGTAAACCGGCGCCGCTACCCGTTCCGGTCTGCACCACCTGCCATATGGACGCGACACCGACGATGCCGGCTACCCATGACGTGGGTGAGCGATTGGCCTGGGAGACCCAGTCCCCGTGGACCATCCGCACGACGGAAGCGTGGGGGAATGGCCTCGCGTGGCAGGAAAAACGGGCCAATATGGAAAAGACCTGCGCGCAATGCCACACCCCAGGCTTTTACGAGCGCTACTTCCTCACCGGTGACCTGGCTGCCCTCCAGTACAATGAAATCTTCCGGGAAGGGCGCCGCTGGCTAACGGAGATGAACAAAGCCGGCATTATCCTCACCCCCGGCGTCAAGGACGGCCTGGCCGCCTTTGGTGTCGCTGGTTACGACGAGGAGCCCGAGGAGATCAACTATCACATCTGGCATCACGAGGGGCGCCTCTATCGCCAGGGCGCTCTGATGATGAGCGCCGACTTTACCCAGTGGCACGGCATCTGGGAGTTGCAGCGCGACCTGGTCGACATCATCCGCTACGCGGCCGAGCACAACCTGCCTGAGGCTCAGGCCTGGATGAAGAGCGATAACCCGGCCAAATACTGGCTCTATCCGTTCTTCGATGTGCCGGGTAGCGCCTGGGGCATTGACACCGTTGCTTTCCGTAAGAGCCCGGAGTATACCACCAAGATCCTGATGAACCGGGGTGAGATCCCCGACTACTGGGACCGCGTCAAAGGCAACGTCGAAGCGGCCTACAAGAATGGCCTCCTCTCCGCCAAGCAGTGGGACCTGTGGCAGAAGCTCTATGCCAACCTGGATAAGGAGAATGGCCAGGTCTACGCCCTGCCGCCGGACGTAAAGGTGCACCTGGACGGCGACAAGCGCGATGCGACGGCTGCCACAAGCCAGGCCGTCGAGTTCAAGCTGCCCTATGGCGGCGCCTGGGATGCGATCAAGGCGCAGACCAAGGCTGGTCAGTGATGGATGCCTGCTCATGACTGTCATCGGCGCGCTGGCGCGCGTGGAGGCGGCGTCGGCTGAGGTTGTGCAACATAACCTTGCGACCATTCCCGGCGTCATCCCTTTCCCGCTGAACGAAGCGGCCAAACTTGGGCTGCTCATCGAAGCAGCTACCCTGGACGATGCGTACCACTTGTTACACGAGGAGATCAAAGGCGTGGAGGGTGTACTGACAGTCTGGCCGGTGTACGTTGACTTTGAGGAGCAAAGCCTATGGAACTAACACGACGTGAATTCATACGGATGACCGCCATGGCGGCGGTCGCCACGGCGGCCGGCTGCGCCCCCAGCCCCACTCCAACCCCCCGGCCCACCCCGCAGCCAGCCGTCCAGGCTGCCGAGTGGATCAAGTCGGTCTGCCGCTTCTGCGGCACCGGCTGCGGCGTCCTGCTGGGCGTGCACGACGGCCAGTTCGTGGCCCTCAAGGGCGATCCTGATCACCCGACTACGAAAGGGCTCGTCTGCGCCAAGGCGCTCTTCCTGCCCAAGATTGTTTACTCTCCTGACCGGCTGACCAAACCTCTGATCCGCAAGGGCGGCAAGCTGGTGGAAGCGAGTTGGGAAGAGGCCATGACCCTGGTGGCCGATAAGTTTGCCGAGGCGATCAAGACCGGCGGGCCGGACAGCGTGGCCTACTACGGCTCCGGCCAGGCCCTCTCCGAGGAGACCTACCTGGCCAGCCGGCTCTTCAAAGGCGGAATTGGTACTAACAATGTAGAGGGCAACCCCCGCCTCTGCATGGCCTCGGCGGTAGGTGGCTATACCACCACCTTCGGCAAGGACGAGCCCATGGGCTCCTACGACGACATTGACTACGCCCAGACCTTCTTTATTGTCGGCTCCAACACGGCTGAGGCCCACCCGGTCATCTTCGATCGCATCCTGGAGCGAAAACAGACCGGCAAGGACGTGCAGATCATCCTGGTGGATCCCCGCAAGACTCCCGTGCGCCGGGTGACGGATATCTACCTGGACCATATCCCCGGCTACGACCTGCCCATCTTCCACGCCATGGCCCACGTCATCGTCAAGGAGAAGCTCCACAACCCGGCCTTCATCGAGAAGAACGTCCTCTTCCGCAAGGTCGTCGAGGGGAAAACGGTGGATGTGACCTTTGAGGAGTACGTTCAGTTCCTGCAGGCGTTTACGCCGGAGAAGGCGGGGGCCATGGCCGGGGTGCCGGCCGCCAGGATTGTCCAGGCGGCGCGCATGTTCGCCAAAGGTCCCACCATGTCCTTCTGGACCATGGGCCTCAACCAGCGCACCACCGGGGTGTGGGCCAACAACCTGATTCACAACCTGCACCTGATCACCGGCCAGATCGGCAAGCCGGGGGCCACTCCCTTCTCCCTGACGGGGCAACCCAATGCCTGCGGTGGGGTACGCGATGGCGGCGGCCTCTCCCACATCTTGCCCTACGGCCGGGTTGTCGAGAACGCCGATCACCGCGCTCAGATGGAAAAGCTATGGGGCGCCAGGCCGGGCACCATCAAGGATAAGCCTGGCCTGAACACCGTCGAGATGTTCAAGGCCCTGGGCGAGGATAAGATCAAGGCCCTCCTCATTCTCACAACGAACCCCGGCCAATCCCTGCCCAACGCCACCAAGTATCGCGAGGCTATGGGCAAGGAACGCCCCAACAAGCCCTTCGTCGTGGTCATCGACGCCTACCCCACCCGTACCACTGAGCTGGCCGACGTGGTGCTGCCCGCCGCGATGTGGTGCGAGAAAGAAGGCGTTTATGGCATGTCCGAGCGGCGCTACCAGCTCATGCCCAAGATCATTAACGCACCCGGCGAGGGCCGCTCTGATTTCGACATCCTGCTGGACTTTGCCGCCCGACTGGAGGAGCGCGGGGTAGTGCCCAAAGGCTATGTCTCCAGCCGGTTCAAGACCACTGCCGACGTGTGGGACGAGATGCGCGAGGCGTCGCGGGGTACCGTCTACGACTTCACCGGCATGACCCGCCAGCGTCTGCGCCAGGAACGCGGCCTGCGCTGGCCCGTGCCCAGCGAAGATCACCCCGGCACCAGCCGCCGCTTCGTCAAGGGCGAGGATCCCCTGTTGGACAAAGGCCCCTTCGCCGACGACACCCTTAAGCCTGGCGAGGTCAAATTCTACACCGGCCCCAACAACCGGGCCGTCGTCTGGTTGCGCCCGGCCAACCCCCCGGCCGAGCCGGTGGACGCCGAATACCCTTACGTCCTGTCCACGGGCCGGGTCCTGGAGCACTGGCACACCGGCACGATGACCATGAAGGCAGCCGACCTGCGCCGTGCCCAGCCCGAGGCCTTCGTCGAAATCAACCCCTTCGACGCTGAGAAGCTAGGGGTCAAAAGTGGCGATATGGTGCGCATCACCTCACGGCGGGGCGAGGCGATCATCAAGGCCCGGGTGGTAGACACGCCCCGCCCAGGCATGGTCTTCGTCCCCTTCCACTGGTACGAGGAGAACAGCCTGATCAACCGGGTGACGATTGATGCCTACGATCCCGCCTCCAAACAGCCGGAGTTCAAGGTCTGCGCCGTGAAGCTGGCCAGGGTGTGAGGCGAAGGGGCTATGCTCAGGTGCGACGCACCTTGAAGGTGCGTCGCACCTGAGACATGAGGCGACGCAAGGAGCAAGAGATGAAACGATGGCTGTCTTTCGGGGGGCTGGCTGTGGCTATATTGATGGCAATAGGGATGGCTTGCGCGCCTGCGCCCCAGCCGGCCCCGCCCACTCCAACCCCCATGCCGGAGCCGGCGGTCGTCTTCGCCAAGAATGCCTTCCCGCCGCCGATCCCCGACAAGCCGTGGCACCACCAGGCCTGGCTGATCACGGACTGTATGGGCTGTCACGGCAAAGAGCTGGGTGAGGCGCCTACGGTGAAGCACGAGGGGTTGCCGGAGCTCCTCTTGCAGGTCAACTGCCGCACCTGTCACGTGCTGATTAGCGAAGAAGCTACGTTGGCTCCCAAGAAATAAGGAACTCAGGGGAACTCGGAGGAACTCATAAAAACCCAAGGGGACTGGAGAATCTCCTCGAGTTCCTCAGAGTTCCCCTAAGTTCCCCCGAGTTCCTGCTATGACGAAGTTTCCACGCCGCTACTTGCTTACCGGGGCCGGGCTCGCTGCCAGCGGGTGGCTGGCTGACATCCTGTTAGAAGCGCTCAAGGCCCAGTCTCCGGCCCTGCTGCGCCCGCCCGGCGCTCAGCCCGAGCCCAATTTCCTGGCTGCCTGTATCCGCTGCGGCCAGTGCGTCGAGGCTTGCCCCTATCACACCTTACGCCTGGCTCAGGTCACCGATGGCGTGGCCATCGGCACCCCCTACCTGGTCGCGCGGCAGGTGCCGTGCTACCTTTGTCAGGGCTACGCTGAATTGAAGTGCATCGCCGCGTGCCCATCCAATGCCCTTCAGCCGGTGGCCACCCTGTCTGACATCCGCATGGGCGTGGCTGTCATCAACCACGATGCCTGCCTGGCCTGGCAGGGGATCCCTTGCCGGGCCTGTTGGCACGCCTGCCTCTTCCCCAACGAGGCTATCATCCTGGATGAACGGGGGCGAGCTGTTGTAGTAACGGACAAGTGCATCGGCTGCGGCCTTTGCGATCACGCCTGTCTGACCGAGCCCAGCTCCATCCCCATCCGTCCACGTGGAGCCGTTTGATGCGGCCACGTCGTCGTATCCGGCGCTGGACCTGGGCACACCGGGTTACCGCCGCCTTCTTCCTGTTGATTCTGGTGCTGGGCCGTTTCGACTGGTTCCCCTGGTTCAAAGGCTCGACCGCCGCTACCCGCCTATTCGGTATCCTCTGGCTGGCCGATCCAATGGCGGCGCTGGAGGTGTCCCTGGCGACGCGTAGCACGCACCCGCCGCTGCTAATAGCCGCGGGGCTATTGATCATCTTCTACACCCTGGTGGGTCGGGCATTTTGCGGCTGGGTCTGCCCCCTGGGGCTACTGCTGGATCTGAATGCCGGGCTGGTGGAGCGGCTACGGCATTGGCTGCGGCGATGGGGCCGACGACTCCCGGAAGTTCATCTTCCCGCAGGAACCAAGTACTGGCTGCTCGGCCTGGCATTCGGCCTGTCCCTGGTGGCACGGCTCCCGGCCTTTCAAGTGATCTCGCCTATCAACATCCTGGCGCGCGCCTTCATCTTCGCTCCTGGGCCAGAGCTACTCCTGGTAGGAGCGATTGTGCTGCTGGAAGTGTTCGTGCCTCACGGCTTTTGCCGGGCCCTCTGCCCGCTGGGCGCCTTCTATAGCCTGGTGGGGCGCTTTGGCCTCGTCAGGGTGAGGATAGATCACAAGAGGGAAGGCAAGGCCCACTGTCACTTGTGCACATTGCATTGTCCCATGGGCATCCGGGTTATGGAAGATCATACCCTGGCTGGCAGACAGGCCATCGCCGATCCGGAGTGTACTCGCTGCGGAGCGTGTATCGATGCCTGCCCTCGGAAGGTGCTACAACTGGGCCTGGGCCTCGGCTCGACTAGCAAATCCTCGGCAGTATTTCGCCCGCCATTTTGTCTACCACGCGCGTCCCCCCGATGCGCGTCTTCATCACCACCATCCGCGGATGCTCTGCCACGACGCCACCGATGACAGTCGCCTCGTGCCCGTAGGGGTGGGCACGCATCCGCGCTACAATAGCCTCAGCTTTGTCAGGCGGGACGATGGCGACTAATTTTCCCTCATTCGCAACATAAAGCGGATCAAGCCCCAAAATCTCACAGGCGGCCCGCACCTCCGGCGGAATCGGAATGCGCTGTTCATCGATTACGATTCCGGTTCTGGACGCCTGGGCGAGTTCATTGAGCGTGCTCGCCAGGCCGCCACGCGTCGGGTCGCGCAGGCAGTGGATGCGCGGGGTAACCTCGAGCATGGCCTGGACAAGTCCATGCAGCGGGGCAGTGTCGCTTTCAATCTGTGTCTCGAATTCGATCCCCGCCCGCACCGACATGATGGCGATGCCGTGCACCCCGATTGGTCCGCTAACGATGACTCTGTCGCCCGGCCGGGCCTGGTTCGCCGAAATGTTCACCCCATCCGGCACCAGGCCGATGCCCGAGGTATTAATGAATATCTGGTCGCCGCTGCCCTTGTTGACGACCTTCGTGTCGCCGGTGACCAGGGTGACCCCGGCCGCCTGGCAGGCGTCACGCATCGATGCCGCGATACGCGCCAGGTCAGCCAGGGCCAGGCCCTCTTCCAGGATGAACCCGGCGCTGAGGTACAGCGGCCGGGCGCCGCTCATCGCCAGGTCGTTGATGGTGCCGTTGACGGCCAATCTTCCGATGTCGCCGCCGGGGAAGAAGACGGGGCTGACCACGTAAGAATCGGTGGTAAAGGCCAGGCGGAGCGAGCTGAAGTCCAGTACCGCCTGGTCGTCCAGTTTGGCCAGGTGTGGATTGTCGAAGAGGGGCAGGAAGAGCCGCTCGATGAGTTCTGAGGTCATCTTGCCGCCGCTGCCATGGCCCATGACGATGCGATCGTGCTGGCTGATGGGCAGCGGGCAGGTGAAGGCGTCGAAGTTAAGTTCTGGCATGGTAGCGTCCATAGTTGTAATACGCCGCGCAAGCGCCCTCGGCCGAAACCATTGTCGCACCGAGGGGGGTGAGCGGGGTGCATTGCGTGCCGAAGGCCGGGCATTCGTGGGGTTTCTTGAGCCCCTGCAGGACCAGGCCGCTGATGCAGATAGCGGATTCCTCCACGCGGACGTCCCCCACCGCGAAGCGCCGCTCCGCATCGTAGCGGGCGAACTCCGCGCGCAGCCGGAAGCCGCTCATCGGAATGTTGCCGATGCCACGCCACTTCCGGTCACAGACGTCAAATACACGGTGCATCAATTGTTGGGCCGGCACGTTACCTTCACGCCGGACCGAGCGCACGTACTGGTTTTCAACTTCGGCCCGGCCCTCTTCCAGTTGCCGCACCGCCATCCAGATGCCTTCCACAATGTCCAACGGTTCAAACCCGGTGACGACAATCGGCACGTGGTAGCGCGCGGCCAGCGGCTCGTATTCGATATATCCCATGACGGTGCACACGTGCCCGGCGGCCAGGAACGCCTGCACCCGGTTGGTGGGTGATTCCAACAAAGCGGTAATGGCGGGTGGCACCAGGACGTGGGAAACCAGCATACTGAAGTTGGGGATGCCCAACTGGTGCGCCTGCCAGATTGCCATGGCGTTGGCCGGCGCCGTCGTCTCAAAGCCGACGCCGAAGAAAACGACCTGCTTGTCTGGATTCGACTGGGCGATTTTCAACGCATCCAGCGGCGAGTAGACAATGCGGACGTCGCCCCCTTCAGACCTCACCTGAAACAGGTCTTTGTGCGACCCCGGGACGCGCAACATGTCCCCAAAAGAGACAAAAATCACGTCCGGCCGGGACGCGATCGCGATGGCCTGGTCGATCAGTTCCAGCGGGGTGACGCACACCGGGCAGCCCGGCCCATGGACCAGCTCGATCTCCGGAGGGAGCATCTGATCCAGGCCATTCTTGATGATGGCGTGAGTCTGCCCGCCACAAATTTCCATGATCACCCAAGGCCGGGTCACAGTCGCGAAAAGCTTATCCAGAACGCCTCTAACCAGGTTCGCGTCACGGTACTCGTCGAGGTATTTCATCTTCCAACGACCCCCAGAAACCCGTTTTCTTCCAGAAAACGGGTTTCTTCGTGAGCTACTCCTCCAACTCCAATATCCCCAACTCTTGCAAGAGTTCGTACGTCCGCTGTGCTTCTTCCGCGTCGATCTTGCTGATGGCGAAGCCAACGTGGACGACGGTATAATCGCCCACTTGCGCATCGGGGATGTATTCCAGACAAGCCTCCTTGACGACGCCGCCAAAGTCGACCTTGGCCATCTTCAGCCCGGCCACATCGTAAATCTGGGTGATCTTGCCGGGAACACCCAGGCACATGGTGCACCTCCCTGAATCAGTGTTCATGACCTGATGCCGCTCGCGCATTGGCAACCATCGCCTGCCCCAGCGCAATCCCCCCATCATTCGCCGGCACGCGGCGATGGATAAACACCTCGAAGCCGGCTGCTTGCAGCCGGTCCAGCGTGCCCGCCAGGAGCCTTACGTTCTGGAATACCCCGCCGCTCAGGCAGACCTGGTTCAATCTCTCGCGTTCTCGGATCAGGACGCAGACGTCCCGGATCATCTCTGCTACAGCGTTGTGAAACCTGGCCGAGATGATAGGCACGGCGACGCCCGCCTGCAAGTCGGCGACAACGGCACGGATGAGGGGGGCGGGATCCACCCTCACCCCATCCCTCTCCCAGAGGGAGAGGGAGCCACTCCCCTCAGGGGTAGGCTTTTCAGTTGGGAGCTTCCCCAGTCCCCCAATCGGCCCCCCTAACCCCCCA
>JBBITV010000030.1:15628-15855 GCA_037440585.1 Chloroflexota bacterium | reverse complement strand
CATGTACCGGTGGGCTGACATCTTCTCCCCCCGCCAGCTTCTCTCCCTGGTCACTTTTCTGGAGACGCTGCGAGAGGTTGGTACGGAGATGCGGCGGGAGATGGGTGAGGATCGAGCAGCAGCCCTGGGGACGTACTTGGCCTTCTGTATTGACAAGTCGGTGGATCGTAATGCGGTCATGACTCGCTGGATTCCGCAGCGCCAAGTAATAGCCAATACCTTTGACC
>JBBITV010000030.1:0-15586 GCA_037440585.1 Chloroflexota bacterium | reverse complement strand
GGAGCTATGCTGAATTTGACGCATCGGCGAATCTGCTGCCCTGGGCAATTAGCCAAATTGAAGAGGCTTATACTGAGCTGGCCGATCTGACCCGTTCAGCCCAATTGCCTCTGTTGCCTGTGGGGCAGACTTTCCAGTCTGCCCCTGGGCAGGCTAGAAAGCCTGCCCCACATCTGTGTATCTGGCAGGGCAACGCGGCTGATTTGTGCCACGTCCCCACCGGCTCTATCCACCACATTTGCGTGGACCCACCCTACTACGACAACGTTATGTACGCCGAGTTGAGCGACTTCTTCTACGTCTGGCTCAAACGCAGCGTGGGCCACCTGTATCCTGAGTTCTTCCGCGATCCCCTGACCAACAAGGATGACGAGGCTGTAGCCAATCCTGCCCGCTTTGAAAAGCTGGATGGCAAGAAGAAGGACCTGGCCAAAAGAGACTACGCACGCAAGATGGCGGCCTGCTTCCGGGAGATGCACCGCGTCCTGCGCGATGACGGCGTCCTGACGGTCATGTTCACCCACAAGCAAGTAGAAGCCTGGGACACGCTGGCGACAGCCCTGATCGGCGCTGGCTTCTCTATCAAAGCCTCCTGGCCTATCCACACCGAGTTCGAGCACTCGCTGCACCAGGCCAAGAAGAACGCCGCCGCCAGCACGATCTTGCTGGTGTGCCGCAAGAGAATTGTGGGGCAGACTTTCCAGTCTGCCCCAGGCAGGCTAGAAAGCCTGCCCCACACCATATGGTGGGACGACATCAAGGGCCAGGTGCGCCAGGTCGCCCGAGAGAAGGCGGCCGAGTTCGCCGCCCAGGGGATCACCGGCGTAGACCTCTATATCAGCACCTTCGGCCCGGTCCTGTCCGTCGTCTCGGAACACTGGCCGGTGCTCACGAGCCAGGTGGACGAAAAGACGGGCCAGCCGGTGCCCTTGCGCCCGGAAACGGCCCTGGACCTGGCGCGAGAGGAGGTCATCGCCCTGCGCAAGCGCGGGCTGCTCCTGGGCCGGGAAATCCAGTTTGACCCCACCACCGACTGGTACCTGATGGCCTGGGATGCCTTCAAAGCCGAGGAGTTCCCCGCCGACGAGGCGCGCAAGCTGGCCCTCGCTCTGGGGCTGGACATCGAAGAGGATCTGGTGCGGCGAAAGCGCGTGATCAGCAAGAAGGGCAGCTTCGTCGTGCTGCAACAGCCCAAGCACCGCCGCCGCAAAGGCCTGGCCGATCCGGAGGCGATCGTCTTCGATACGCTGCTGGATGCGGCCCACGCAGCTATGCTCATTTACGAAGAAGACGGTGCGCCAGCCTGTGAAGCTTTCCTGAAGCGCACCGGCCTGCAGACCGATGGCACGTTCAAGGCGTGCCTTCAGGCATTACTCAATGCTATTCCGCGTACGCAAGTCAAGGGCAAATTCGTCCGGGCTGAGGCCGAGATGCTGGACAACATGCGCCTGGCTTTCTTTGAGGACTTAGAGGTGCCAGTGGTGGAGGAGCCGGAGGCAGTGGTGTCGCAATTGGAGTTGGAGTTGGATGAGAACGATTCTTGAAGAGAAGGACGTTAGAGCAGATGAAAAAGCAAAAACATAAGATTCCAGTAGCCGACCAGTTGTTTGAGGAATTGGTGCCCATAGGGAAAAAGTGGGGCAGACTTTCCAGTCTGCCTATTAGGCAGGCTGGAAAGCCTGCCCCACATTGGAAAGGGCAGCGTATAAACGTATGACAGGCTCACCTAACCAGCCTGACCAGTCTGATGCCTTCTACCGACGTCGCCTGCCGCACTGGCAGCCTCCGGGGGCAACCATTTTTCTAACCTGGCGTCTCTACGGTTCCCTTCCACAGGAAGCGTTGGACCGGCTGGCAACCGAGCGGAAACTTCTGGAAAGACAACGGATACGGCCAAATGAAACGCCACGCGATCGCGCTCTGCGCCATAGCAAGCGCCTCTTCGCTCTTGCCGACGAGATGCTCTCCAGAAATACCAAGGGGCCGCAGTGGCTGAAGGACGAGCGAATTGCCCAATTAGTCTTGGATGCTCTATTTCACCATGACGGCAGTCTTTACACACTTCTCTCCTTCGTCATCATGCCAAATCATGTTCATGTGCTATTGCACCCTCTGGAGGAGCGAACCGACTCGCTAGTCGATGAGCAGGTAGAGAATGCTGCCCCCGACCAGGGCCAGCAGGCTAGAAAGCCTGTTCCACACGTGGGGCAGACTTTCCAGTCTGCCCAGTCTGCAGCAGAACAAGTCGAAGAGCTTGCACCGCGTTACGTTCCCTTGCGGAGAATAACCCAATCTATCAAGGGCTATGCAGCCCGCGAAGCCAACCGACTGCTACAACGGACTGGCCACACGTTCTGGCAAGATGAGTCATACGACCATTGGGTGCGTGACGAGGCTGAGCTGGAGCGGATCGTGATTTACATCGAGTGGGACCCGGTAAGAGCCGGATTGGTTGCAAGTCCGGAAGAGTGGCGGTGGTCCTCAGCTTGGGAGCGGAAGAGGGGTAGGTTGAAGGATCGGCCCTGGCAGGCAGGCTAGAAAGCCTGCCCCACAGCCTGAGCCTGCCAGCAAGTGGGGCAGACTGGAAAGTCTGCCCTGGGAAAGTGGAAGGGTAACCTATGGAAGCTCACCATCGACGTTGTCAACGATGTGGAGAATACTTCACACCGCCCCAGCCCAATCATTGGTACTGCGACTCATGCTACAGCGAAATCGCACCGATGGGTTCGACCACTATCAAACAGCGAGCTGGCGCTGCTGCTCATCGTCATGGCGGTATTTCGCGCTTATGGGCCGGTCGGCCCCTCACACTACGTTCAAGCGATGCAGCTCAAGAAATACTGGTGGGCTTCAAGGATTTCTTTTCCGACCTATATCGTCGTCCTATGCGTATGAGCGAGTTCTTGCGTGAGGCTGGGCTAAGCCAGAGCGAACTTGAATCCCTGAGAGACGCTCCTCATCTCGACAAACTGGTCATGCGCTTTTGTCCCAAACTACGCGAGTGGCTCATTGAGACCCTAGGTATGAATGCCACCTGCGTGATCATTGACTTCTATGGGCTATATGGCGAAGGAAGACGCCAATTAGCGGAAATTGCACCTGACCTTGGATTGACAGAGTCACACATCGAGGCGTTGCGAAGGTGGGCCTTGAAACGGCTGCGTAAACCGGAGAAACAGGCTGCGCTAAGGGACATAGCGGTTGCTATGGCCAGAGAGTTGCTGTCGGCAAAAGAGCGGTGAATCGCTTTCCGGCCTTCAAGGCAGCCTGGAAAGGCTGCCCCACAGCTAGGGACTCTATCATGCATCTAGCCAGATTGCGCGACCACGACTTCCAAATCTCATATGGCCCTTCTGACGATCGCCTGCACGATTTCTACATCCCCGCCCTGGCGTGCAGCTTGCGCTACGATCGCACGGCCGGCTTCTTCAGCAGCAGCGCGCTGGCCGTAGCGGCCGCTGGCGTGGCCCGCCTCATCGCCAACGGCGGCACCATGCGCCTCCTGGTTGGCGCTGATCTGAGCGAGGCCGATGTTCAGGCGATTGAACAGGGGCGGGCATTAGACGACGTTGTGGCCGAACGGCTGGTCGCCGCTCTCAGCGAGCCTGAGGAAGAGGTTATGCATCGCCGCCTGGAAGTGTTAGCCTGGATGGTCGCGACAGGCAGGCTCGAAATCCGCGTCGTACTTCCCAAAGGGCCAAACGGACAGCCGCTCCCCGCTTCACAGGCCCAGGATTACTATCACCCCAAGGAGGGCCTTTTCACCGACCGCTACGGCGACCAGGTTGCCTTCAGCGGCAGCGTCAATGAGTCGGCGACCGGCTGGCAGCGCAACTATGAGCAGTTCATGGTCTTTCGCTCTTGGGATACCAGCCGGCCCTGGCTGGCCCAGGTCGCCCTCCGCTTTGAGCGGCTGTGGAATGACCAGGAGCCCGACTGGATCGCGTTGGACGTGCCCGAAGCCGCGCGACAGCAGTTGCTCAAGTATCGCCCGGCTGTTGCGCCCACCTGGGACCCATTGGAACGGGAGTTCGAAGAAGAGAAGGCGATCGCGGAAACCGAGGCGCGCCTTATCACTGAGGTTGAATCGCAGCGCGAGCGGGTGCTTTTCCAATTCCTGCGCGATGCCCCCTACCTGCTCAATGCTCGGTGGCTGGGTGCGACCACCAGTGCTATGACTCCCTGGCCCCACCAGGCCCGCACCGCCGATGAAATCGTGGACCGCTTCCCGGAGCGGTTCCTGCTCTGTGACGAAGTCGGCCTGGGCAAGACCATTGAGGCGGGACTGGCCCTGCGCCAGCTCTTCGTTTCGGGTCGTATCCAGCGTTGCCTGATCCTGGCACCCAGATCCATCTGCCACCAGTGGCAGGAGGAACTGTACGAGAAGTTTGCCCTCAACGTTCCTGTCTTTGACGGCCATGCCTTCTACGATGCATTCGGCCAGGAGCGTGTGCCGGATATTCCCAACCCTTGGGATGCTGTTAACTTCTTTATCGCATCCAGCCAACTGGCCAAACGGCGAGAGCGCCAATCGGAGCTGCTGGCAGCGCGCCCGTGGGATCTGATCCTCGTGGATGAGGCGCATCACGCCCGCCGGAAAGACTTTCTCGCCGACCGATACCGGCCGAACCGCCTGCTGGAACTA
Source organism: Chloroflexota bacterium (assembly GCA_037440585.1). GTDB lineage: Bacteria > Chloroflexota > Anaerolineae > Epilineales > JBBITV01 > JBBITV01. The sequence continues at coordinate 10,941 of JBBITV010000030.1, read as the reverse complement.
CTGATGGGGCGAGATGGACAACCCGGGCTGAAGGATCGCACTCAGGGCATGCTCCTGATGACGGCCACGCCGATGCAGATCCATCCAGTGGAGGTGTGGGACCTGCTGCGGGTGCTCGGGCTAGGTGGCCGGTGGGGCGCGGACAGCCACAACTTTCTGCGCTTCTTCCAGGAGCTGCGTCGGCCCTTCGATGACGCGGACTGGGATTTCGTCTTCGAGATGGTGCGGGACTTTCTGCAGACTGCTGGCGAACTCGACCCGGTGTTCGCCCGGCAAGCGGAGGCCAGGCTCGGCCTGGTTGACTGGCAGCAGCTCTTGTCAGCACTCACGACCGCAGTGCCAGACTCAAGCATCTATCACCCCAAGCCCGCGTGCTCGCCGTGGAAATGGCGCGTCGCCACACACCACTGCGTCGATTCCTCTTTCGCAGCACGCGGGGCCTGCTCCGTGACTACGCTAAGCGAGGCATCCTCAGGGAGACCGTGCCCCGCCGTGATCCCAGACCGGTCTGGATTCACATGCGTACCGAGGAGCACGATCTTTACGGCCGGATCGAAGAGTATATCACTCAGTTCTACCGGAAGTATGAGGCGGAGCGCAAGGGGCTGGGATTCGTCATGACCGTCTACCGCCGCCGCCTGACGAGCAGCTTCTATGCGGTGCGCCGCAGCCTGGAACGACGCCTGGACTTCCTTCGTGGCCGTGCAGTGCCGGGAATCGTGGCCGGTATGGACGAGGATGACGTGGAGCAGGATGACCTGAGCAGTGACGTGACCGAAGTGCTGGATGAGGAAGAACGCGCCCGCTTTCGGGACGAGATCGAATACGTCGAAGACTTCCTGGTCGAACTCAGCCGGCTGGGTGGCAACGACTCCAAGGTCGAGCAGTTGGTCACCGATTTACAGGAGATCTTCAAGCAGCGGGAGACCGTCCTCATCTTCACCCAATATACGGACACCATGGACTTCCTGCGAGAGCAATTACGCCAGACCTATGGCAGCCAGGTGGCCTGCTACAGCGGGCGAGGCGGCGAGGTCTGGAACGGGATTGCCTGGGTACCGACGACCAAAGAGGAAATCAAGAACGCCTTCCGGCTGGGCGAAATCATCAAAATCCTGCTCTGCACTGAGGCAGCCAGTGAAGGCTTGAACCTCCAGACCTGTGGCGTGCTGATCAACTACGACATGCCCTGGAATCCCATGCGGGTCGAGCAGCGGATCGGCCGCATTGATCGTATCGGCCAGATATACGACTGGGTCTGGATCCGCCACTACTTTTATGAGGACACGGTAGAAGCCAGGGTCTATCGGGCTCTGGAGAACCGCATTGGTTGGTTCCAGGATGTCGTCGGCGCTCTGCAACCTATCCTCGCCCAGGTGGGGCAAACCATCCAGACAGTGGCTATGACACCCGGGGTCGAGCGCGAGCAAGTCTTGGCAAGAGAGCTGGATCGGCTGCGAGAGGAGCTAGACGCCCGGCAAGCCGAAGGTCTTGACCTGGACAAGTACTTGAGCGCCGCTGAACCACTGCTGGAATCCGCTTCACCGGTCAGTCTAGGTGAACTGGAGCGGGTGCTTACGCGGGCATCCTCGCTGGCAAGCCGTTTCCAACCGCATCCCGAATTTGATCGCGCCTACTGGCTGCGGACGGACGGGGGCGATGCAGCCGTAACCTTCGATGCGGCCCTGTTTGAGACCCATCCCAACACTCTGCGGCTGCTAACATATGGGAGCGAATTGCTGACGGGATTACTAAGGGCTGTGCCAGAGCCAATGCCGGTTGGCGAGCGTCTGCTACGCTGCTCGACGGAAGGCCCTCTGTCGCTTTGCGCCTACTACAGTCTTGACGCAAATGGCCGTCCTCATCGAGTCGAGCGCTTAGCGGACCTCGAAATGCTCTATGGCGGAGAGCCGAATATGCCTCCGGCGCAATGGTTGGAAGAGGCTGTCACGGCGGCGCGTTCTGACTTCGAGGAAGAGCTGGCGAGACTGTGGCAGCGACAGGGACAGGCAGTGGAAGCCCGGCACCGAGCGGAGCGCCTGGCTCTAGAGGAGCAGGCGCGCCAGACGCTGCTCCACGCCGGGCTGGTGGAGTTAGCGATAGGTCAGCAACCCGAGTTGCTCGTAGAGGAAGTGCTGCCCATGGCTTTTACCGAAGAAGCGGTCACCGGCCTCAAGCGTCATGGCTTCCCTTTTGCTCCATTACTCAAGCTGGTCAATGTGGATGACGTCCGGCCCAGCCCGACCGACCCGTTTTATATCTCGATCCAAGGGCAATCGCGTGAAGTCCTCAAGCGCCAATTCAAGGCATTGCGGGACCAAGCGGAGCAGTTAGTGGGTCTACTGGCAACGCCGCCCCATCAAGAGAAGTCTGCCTGGGATTTGGCGAATGTCATTGTGCAGACACTACAGTTATAGCTCTACTTATACAATCAACCCATCACTCGATTCCCAAGGAGGTCTCGTCGATGGCGAGCGCAGCACCAACATTCAACGCTACATGTCGAATCCGCGCAACTTTGACCTAATCGACAAGCTTGAAGAGCTGGGGCGAGCACGCGGCTAAACCATCGTCCAGATGGCGCTGGCCTGGGTGCTGGCAAACCCGGCGGTCAGTTCAGCGATCATTGGGGCGAATACGCTTGGGCAATTATAGGAGAATTTGGGAGTGAGCGATGCCAGGCTGTCCGAGCAAGAGAAGAAAGTGTTGGATGATTTGACTCGATGGCAGAGTCAGATTGCAGTGTGACAACCCTCACCCCAGCCCTCTCCCACAGGGAGAGGGAGTTTGCAAACACACTCTATCTCCGCTTCTTGCCTTTCCCGTGCGGCTTACCCTTTCCGCCTCCGCCTTTGGCCGACGCGGCCATGGCCGGCTGGCCGCCACCTTGCGCCAAATCCTGACGCATGTGGCAGTGTTTGTACTTCTTGCCGCTGCCGCACGGGCACGGGTCGTTGCGACCGACGTGAGTGGTCGTGGTTGCGCGAATCGGACGGCGCTGGGCCTGGCCGTCGCCGCGCTGGGGCTGCATGCGCTGGAGCGGACGTGGAGCGGCGGTCTCGCGGACCAGCTCGGCGTGGTAGATGGCGTGGGTGATCTCGCGCTCGATGGAGTCGGTCAGTTGCTGGAACATGTGGTGGCCTTCGCGCTTGAACTCGACCAGCGGGTCGCGCTGGCCGAAGGCGCGCAGGCCGATGCCGGTGCGCAGCTCGTCCAGCACGGTCAGGTGGCGGATCCAGAGGTTGTCGATGGCACGGAGCATGACCAGGCGTTCGAGCTGGCGCATCTCCGCCTCGCCCAGGCGGTGCTCCTTCTCGTCGTACAGTCGCTCCGCCAGGTCAAAGAGCTGCTCCTCGATCTGCTCGGGGCGCAAGCCCTGCAATCTGCCAGAGGTAAACGTCGCCGGCAAGGGCAGGATCGCGCGAGCCGCGTTGATCAGGCCAGAAAGGTCCCACTCGGCGCGGGAGTCGGCTGCCGTGTAGGTGCTGATCATCTGGCGTAGCTCATCCTGGACCATACGCAGGATGACCGGCCTGAGGGTGTCCTTCTCGAGGACTTCTTTACGCTGCCGGTAGATGACGTTGCGCTGCTGGTTGATCACGTCATCGTACTCCAGCAAATGCTTGCGCAAGTCGAAGTTGTAGCCTTCAACCTTGATTTGAGCGTTCTCGATGGACTTGGTAATCAGGTTGTGCTCAATGGGGATGTCTTCCTCGACGCCCAACCGGTCCATGATACTGGCGACGTTCTGGCCGCCGAAACGCACCATCAGCTCATCTTCCAGGGACACGTAGAAGCGCGAAGTGCCCGGATCGCCCTGGCGGCCCGCGCGGCCGCGAAGTTGGTTGTCGATGCGCCGCGCCTCGTGGCGCTCCGTGCCCAGGATGTGTAGGCCACCCAATTCCAGCACTCTCTGCTTGGCAGCCTCACACTCGGCTTTGGCCTCGGCCAGCGCCTGCTCCCAGACATCCTTCGGGACAGTCGTCAGGTCGATGCCCTGGCGCCGCAGGCGCTCCCGCGCCAGCCCTTCTGGATTGCCGCCCAGCAGAATGTCCACACCGCGGCCGGCCATGTTGGTGGCGATGGTCACCGCACCGGGCTGACCAGCCTGGGCGATGATGCCAGCTTCTTTCTCATGCAACTTGGCGTTGAGGACCTCATGTCTGATCCCCTGCCGCCGCAGGAGTTCAGACAGGTGCTCGGATTTCTCGACCGAAGTCGTGCCCACCAACACTGGCCGGCCCAGCTCGTGCAGCTCTTTGATCTCCTGGACGACCGCCCTAAACTTCGCCTTTTCGGTCTTGTATACCAGATCAGAACTGTCCTCGCGAATCATCGGCCGGTGGGTCGGGATGACGACCACGTCCAGATCGTAGATCTTGCCGAACTCTTCGGCCTCGGTATAGGCCGTGCCGGTCATCCCTGCCAGCTTATTGTACATGCGAAAGTAGTTCTGGAAAGTAATCGTCGCCAGGGTCAGGCTTTCGCGCTGGATGGGCACGCCTTCTTTGGCTTCGATAGCCTGATGGAGGCCCTCGGAATAGCGCCGGCCGTACATCAGGCGGCCAGTGAACTCATCGACGATGATGACCTCGCCGTCCTTGACGATGTAGTCCTTGTCGCGCTTGAAGAGGACCTGGGCCTTGAGGGCATTCTCCAGGTAGGGCGTCAGGTGATAGTTCTCAGGTGAATACAGGTTGTCGACGCCCAGCCACCGCTCCATCTTCTCGATACCCTCTTCGGTGAGGGTGACAACCCGCATCTTCTCCTCGACGGTGTAATCGGCTTCCCGCCGCAGCTTGCGCACTTCCTGGGCAAACCGCCTGTAATGCTCCGACGACTCTTCGGCCTGGCCCGAGATGATGAGCGGCGTGCGCGCCTCATCGATGAGAATGTTGTCCACTTCGTCAACGATGGCGTAGTGCAACTCGCGCTGCACCATCTGGGACAGGTCGGTGACCATGTTGTCGCGCAGGTAGTCAAAGCCGAACTCGTTGTTGGTGCCGTAGGTAATGTCGGCCAGGTATGCTTCGCGACGGGGAACCGGGCGCAGGAACTGGTAGCGGTCATCGGAGGCTTTGAATTCCGGATCGAAGAGGTAAGACGGCTGGTAGGTGGCGGCATCGGTCTGGGACTGAATCACGCCCACGCTAAGGCCGAGGGCATGGTAGATTGGCCCCATCCACTGGGCGTCGCGCTTGGCCAGGTAGTCGTTGGGGGTGACCAGGTGCGCGCCCTTGCCCTCAAGAGCGTTCAGGTAGAGGGCCAGGGTCGCCACCAGCGTCTTACCTTCGCCGGTTTTCATTTCGGCGACTTTGCCCTGGTGTAGCACCATGCCACCGATCAACTGTACGTCATAGTGGCGCAGGCCGATGGTGCGGCGGGCGGCCTCGCGCACGGCGGCGAAAGCCTCGGGCAAGAGGTCGTCCAGGGTGTCGCCAGCCAGCAGGCGGCCTTTGAATTCAGTCGTTTTGTCACGCAATTCCTGGTCGCTCAACACCTGAAACTGGGGTTCCAGGTTGTTGATTTCCTCAACGATGGGCCACAATTGTTTGACAGCCTTCTCGTTAGGATCGCCCAGGACTTTGGTCAAGAATCCTTTAAGCATTGGACAAGTACCTCACTCGTTAAACATCTCTCCCACCGAAATCCCCAGATGAATGCGTCGGATCACCTCGCCCAGTAGTGGTCCTACAGATAGTATGGTGTAATTTGGCAACATCTTGTGTGGTGGAACAAGGATGGTGTTGGTAAAGACAAGTTCCTTGAAGGGCGCCTCGCGCAATCGGTCGGTTGCAGGGTCGGAGAGGACAGGGTGGGTGACGCAGGCGTAGATGTCCCGCGCCCCCTTCTGCTTGAGAAAGTTAGCCGCTTCGATGATTGTGCCGGCGGTATCGATCTCGTCGTCATAGATGATGGAGTCGCAGCCCAGGACATCGCCGATAAGATTCAACGCCGTTGCGTGGCTATCGTTAGGTGTGCGGCGCTTTTCGATGATCGCCAACGGCAGATTCAGCGCCTGGGCCATATTCCGGGCCCGCTTGGTAGCACCGACGTCGGCGGCTATGACGACGGCTTCTGTGAGCTCCTTTTGCAGAAAATAGTCGCGCAACAAGTGAAAAGAGGCTATGTCGTCCACCGGGATCGTAAAGAAGCCCTGGATCTGGCCCGCGTGCAGGTCCATGAAAATTGCGCGATCAGCTCCGGCGACCGTGATCAGGTCGGCGACGAGCCGGGCGGTAATGGGGACGCGCGGTTGATCCTTTTTGTCGGTGCGGCCGTAGCCATAGTAGGGCACCACGGCCGTAATCCGCCCGGCCGAATCGCGTTTTACGGTGTCGATCATGATCAGGAGTTCCATGAGGTTGTCGTTGGCGGGCGCCGGGGTGGGCTGGACAATGAAAACATCCTGCGAGCGAACGCTACCGTGAAGCCGCACGAAAGTATTGGTGTTAGGGAACTGAAATATGTCCGCACCGCGTAGCGAAACACCCAGGTACTCGGCAATCTCCTGCGCCAGCGGCCGGTTGGCCGTCCCACTGAAAATAGCTAGCTCACCATACATGCTGCGCAGAGACATAGTTACACTCCAAGTTACACTCCAAGGAATGAATTTTAGCCTGAGGAGTTATAACGCTCAGATAAAACGGTCACAGGCTATTGGCTATTGGCGGTTCATCTTGGGTCGTTGACTCCCTGGCTTCACCCAGGACCGGCTGGTGTTCGTTGAGGTGGCAGGTATCATTGAGCAGTACAATGCGCGGCCGGCCCGGGCGATAGTCCACCATGCTCAACGAACTGTTCTCAAAGCCGAAAGGCGCCGACCGATCGAGCGCCAGATTTAACAGCCGGTGCAGAAACGCGGCGATGGTTCCGCCATGCGCGACCACAGCGACGGTGGCATCCGGGTGGCGCTCGACGATCTCCATCATCGCCGACCAGACGCGATTGAAGAAGACCAGGCGCCCTTCCTCACCAGGCAGAGGTGTGAAACGATCGCTCTCGCGCCATTGCCGCGCCACCTCCGGGTACCCGGCCTCAATGTCAGCCCACGTCAATCCCTCCAGTTTCCCAATGCCGTATTCACGCAGCCGTTCGTCCTGGATGAGGGGCAGGTTCAGCCGGGCGGCCAGGATCTCCCCGCTCTCCCGCGCCCGACCCAAAGTGCTGACATAGATCGCTTCGACCGGATAGGCTGCCACCCGCTCCGCCACCTGGGCCATCTGGAGGCGGCCTCGTTCGCTCAACACAGAATCGGACCAGCCCTGGATACGGCCTTCGCCGTTCCACACCGTTTCGCCATGCCGGATGAGTAGTAGACGTGTGACCATGTCAAATCCAAATGACCAAATCCCGGTGAAAGGGTACACAGGTACACACGTACACAGGTAGACAGGGGGAGATCCTGTGTACCTGTCTACCTGTGTACCTGTCTACCTGAATCATTGGTCATTTTGAGAATGTGTGCCGCCGCCGCGTAAGGATCGAGCTCCCGCCGTGCTATTTGGTCAACCCGCGCTTCGATCTCATCGACAGATAACTGCGCCATCAGATGTTCCAGCAGGGTATGGCGCAGCAGGTCCAGGAATTCAGCGCGCACGCGCGCCCGATCGCGTCGCACACCTTCGCCAGTTTGTTCCAGGTAGGCGCGATGGGCATCGACGGCCCTAATGAGATCAGGGAGGCCTTCGCCTTTGACGGCGACCGTTTTGCAAATCGGCGGGATCCAGCGGCTGTTAGCCGCAGGAGCCCCTTCCGCCGGTAGATCAACCTGCGCGCCGTGGTGCCACATCTGCCGCGGGCGCCCAGTGCCCAGGGTCAGCATTGTCCGCAGTTGGGTAACAACGGTATCGGCGCCATCGTGATCGGCTTTGATGGCCTGGATGTCGTCGCCCAGGCCCGGCACAGTGACGACGATGGTGGTATCAGCCGCAGCCGCAATGTCCACCTCGGACTGGCCGGCACCGACGGTCTCGACGATAATGACCTGGTAGCCAACGGCATCCAGCACTTTGATCGCATCGCGCGTCGCCCAGGCCAGGCCGCCCAGACTTCCACGCGTCGCCATGCTGCGGATGAACACGCCCGGATCACCATGGAGGTCCTGCATCCGGATGCGATCACCGAGGATCGCGCCGCCGGTGAAGGGGCTGGTCGGGTCGACGGCGATGATGCCGACGGTCTGGCCGCGGGCGCGATAGGCGCGGGTCATGACGTTGACCAGGCTGCTCTTGCCAGCGCCAGGCGCACCTGTGACACCAACGACGTGGGCCTGGCCCGTATAGGGGTAGAGCCTGGCCAGCACTTCACGCGCATCTGGCCCACCGGTCTCGACGACGGTGAGCAGACGCGCCATCGCCCGCCGGTCACCGGCCCGCGCCCGCTCGACAAGCCTGTCCTCGAGCCGAAGCCCTGAACGGTGCGAAGGGGAAGCGAAGAGTTCGTTCATGGATGTCTACGCTGCCTGCTTCCGCTCCATTTCCTGCTTGATGAAGGCGATGATTTCCTGCGTCGACGTGCCCGGCCCGAAGACCCCCCGGACACCCAACTGCTTGACAGCCGGGATGTCCTCATCCGGGATGATGCCCCCGGCGACAACCAACACGTCGTCCAGCCCATGCTGGCGCATAAGTTGCATGATGCGTGGGAAGAGCGTCATGTGGGCGCCGGAGAGGATCGAAAGGCCGACGACGTCCACATCTTCCTGGAGCGCCGCCTCGGCGATCATTTCGGGCGTCTGGCGGATGCCGGTATAGATGACCTCCATGCCAGCATCACGCAGCGCGCGCGCGACGACTTTGGCGCCCCGGTCGTGGCCATCCAGGCCAGGCTTGGCGACGAGAACACGGATCTTGCGGTCAGGCATGAGTACCTCCTGCATGGATTGACGCGATAACACCAATTTTAGCACAACCAGGGCCTTTGCGCAATGATAGTCACAGCGAGCAATTGCGTATTTTATGCTACGATGCTATAATCGTGATGCACTGCAGTTGGCTGATCAAGGGTGCACATTCACTATTAGGAGTCTGAGGTCCGGAGTCCAGAGTCGGCAGAGAGGACTCCGGCCCCCGGACCTCAGATTCCTTCACTGAAGGCGAAATGACCGGAAGCAGTAGTATAATCAGCCCTGAAGTCATCAGTATGGGCATCGCCATCATCGGGGTCATCGTGGCGATCTATTTGCTGGAGGCTGCGCTCACCCGGCTGCAAAACGCGACGAAGGCAGCCGTGACCGTGATCGCTGAAGTCGTCACTGGCCTCGTATTCCTGGCGGCGTTGCTGGGGTTGCTATACGTTGGCTACGCCTTCTTTCTACGTTAGGGAGTTGAGGAGAAACACATGCTACGTCTCCTGATCCGCCTCGTCGTCAACGCCATTGCCTTTTGGGTCGCTGTTCAGGTGGTGCCCGGTATCGAGGCACGTGAAACGTTGGGCACTTTTCTGGCCGTGGCCCTCATCTTTGGGCTGGTCAACGCCCTCATCCGCCCGATCGTCCTCGTGCTGTCCTGCCCGATCAACATCGTCACCCTGGGCCTTTTTACCCTCGTGATTAACGCCTTGATGCTAGGCCTGACGGCCTGGCTGGCCCAACAACTCAACATCCCCTTCTTCATCAACGATTTCATCGCTGCTTTCCTCGGTGCGCTGGTCATCAGCATCGTCAGTTGGCTCCTCATGCTAGTGCTGCCGTCTGAGGACCGCTGACTACAGAGAGCCTATATCACTTTCGGTTATGGGCATATCGCAAGGAGGGGGCTATGCTACAAAACCGAGTTGTTGCAATCATCGTGGTCCTGGCCATGGCGGTACTCGTGCTGTGCCTGTGCCTGGCTCTAATACTGGGCGCTGTTGTCCTGGTTGGCAATCGCCCTGGTGCCGAGCTAAGCGAGGAATCCGACCAGATAGAACGAACGATCCCGGTAACCGCCTTGCCCAGCCTGATCATGGAGGATGCTGTGGGCAGTGTGTTCATCACGGCTGGTGATTCCGGACAAATCCGGGTTGTGGCGACACGCCGGGCACGGGCGGCGGATGGACGCACGGCACGTGCTGCTATGGAGGCTACTCGTGTGGAGATAGACCAGGAGGACGAGCAGATCCGCATCTGGGTGGTTGCGCCCGGAGAGATCAAGGGTAAGCGCCCGATGGGGACACCACAAGTGAGCGTAGACTTTGATCTGGTAATCCCCCGGCAATCGGATGTCTCGATTCGCCTTGGCGCTGGAGATATCAGTCTACGTGGCCTTCAGGGATCTCTGGGGGTGAGTACTCGATCAGGTGACATTTCAATTGAGGACCAGCAGGTAGCGGGTGGCCTGGCCGTACGCAGTATGGCGGGTAATATCGCCTTTTCGGGTCACCTGGCCGATGGCGCCGCTCACGTAATGATGACCGGGGTCGGAGACATACAGGTGATGCTCTCTCCGGGCAGTGCCTTTCAGCTCGACGCGCATGCGGGTGCAGGCCAGATTCTCAGTGATTTTCCTCTACCCGATGGCTCTCCGGGTTCATCGGTCAAGGCCGCCGTGGGGGAAAATCCAACCTCCCAATTGCAGTTGACAACGCAGGCCGGGAACATCCATATTCAGCGAGGGACACCGTGAATCGTCAGGAAGCCTGGAAGATCGTGACGGAGTACATCCAGAATCCAAATCTGCTTAATCATACGCTTGCCGTAGAGGCAGCGATGAAGACATACGCCCGCCGCTTTGGTGAGGACGAAGAGCAATGGGCCGTCGTCGCCCTGCTCCACGATTTCGATTGGGAGATTCACCCGCAAGCGCCTGAACATCCCGTGGAGGGCGCCAAGATCCTGCGCCAGCGCGGTGTGCCCGAAGACATTGTGGAAAGCGTCCTGTCCCATGCCGACTACACTGGCGTGCCGCGCTCGCGGACGCGCGACAAAGCCCTCTTCGCCGTAGACGAATTGACCGGTCT
>JBBITV010000029.1:0-16865 GCA_037440585.1 Chloroflexota bacterium | reverse complement strand
AATAAAGATGACCAACAGTATAAACAACTCGAAATACTTATCGACCCCCTCAACGCTGCCGAAAGCATAGCCGATGAAATAACCGGCAATCGTCAGGCCGACGGCCCACAGGAAACCACCCAGCACATTGAAGAAAAAAAAGCGCCTGTACTCCATCTCGACCGCACCAGCGACGATGGGCGTGAAAGTGCGGATAAAGGGCATAAAGCGGGCCAGGACAACCGCCTTGCCGCCGTGCTTGTCGAAAAATGCTTTGGCAGCCAGGAGATTCTTGCGCCGGAACAGGAGCGAATTCTCACGGGTGAAGATCGGTGGCCCGACCTTGTTGCCGAACCAGTAACCCACGTTATCTCCCAGGACCGCTGCGACAAACAGGAGCGGAATGAGTACGAAGATGTTCAGCATTGCACGGGAGGCGAGCAGCCCGGCGGTGAGTAACAGACTATCGCCCGGTAAGAAGAATCCAAAGAACAGACCGGATTCGGCAAAGACGATTGCCGCCAGTCCGGTGTATCCAACCGCTTCGATCAACTGAATAAGATCAAAGCCCATCACGTGTGAAAGCCCCCTTCAATGAATCCAGCCAGCCGATCACCTGCGTAAGCAATAAAAAAGCCCGCAAGCGGGCCTTCACCATCGGACACACCACACACGGCTCATGCTGGATGAAATTGCGGGGCGGCCTAACCGCCCGGTAAGACAGAGCGGGTGATGGGACTCGAACCCACGACATTCTGCTTGGGAAGCAGACACTCTACCAACTGAGTTACACCCGCGTCTGAAGGTGGCTCTATTATATCCAAGAATGTTTCCCTTGTCAAGAACGATCAGGTGGGCGCCGCCGATGCTGCGCATCACCTATCGTTGAAACTGACCACCAGGCAACGTTGCCAGACAAACACATTCGTGCTACAATTGGCCCTCGCAGGGGGTGGCCCTTCTACGCCGCCCCCTTACTCTGGTTACGCCCACCGAAGGCATGTCGCCTTCCAGCTATTCGAGGTGGGTCAAAGGAGCACGAGTGCCAATTCTTCTTACGGTTTACCTGGTTGCCGCTGTCTGGTTGGCTATCTACGGTCTCAACTCCCTGGTCATGGTTGCGCTCCACTTACGCCAGCGCGGCCCAGCACCGGCCCCGCCACTCACGACATATCCCTTCGTCACTGTCCAGCTCCCCATCTTCAACGAGCTCTACGTCGTCGAACGGCTTATCGACGCCGTTGCCGCGTTGGACTACCCGCGCGAGCGCCTGGAAATCCAGGTTCTGGACGATTCGACCGACGAAACGACGGCCATCGCCCGCGCCCGGGTGGCCGCATATCAGGCGCGCGGCGTGAACATCTACCTGATCCACCGCCGCCACCGCGCCGGCTTTAAAGCCGGCGCCCTGCGCGATGGGCTGGCCATCGCCCGCGGCGAATTCATCGCCGTCTTTGATGCCGACTTTCAACCCCACCCCGATTTCCTGCGGTTGATCCTGCCTCACTTCCAAACCGACCCGCGCCTGGGACTCGTCCAGGCACGCTGGGGCCACCTCAACGCCAGCTATTCTTCGCTGACCCGCGCGCAATCCCTGGGCATTGACGGTCACTTCGCCATCGAGCAAACGGCGCGCAACCGCAACGGTCTGTGGATGAACTTCAACGGCAGCGCGGGTGTCTGGCGCCGGACCTGCATCGAATCTGCCGGCAACTGGCAGGCCGATACTCTAGCCGAGGACCTTGACCTGAGCTACCGCGCCCAACTCGCCGGCTGGCGCTTCCTTTTCCTGCCCGACGTGGTCGCCCCGGCCGAGGTGCCCCCGCAAATTCACGCCTTCAAAGCGCAACAGTTCCGCTGGGCCAAGGGTTCGATCCAATGCGCCCGTAAGCTCTGGCGCGATCTCCTCACGGCACCACGCTCGCCCTTCGTTAAGCTACAGGGCTTCATCCACCTGACCAACTACCTGGCCCATCCCCTGCTTGTCATCCTGCTACTGGCTGCCGTCCCACTGATGGACCAGCGCCACGCGTTGCTAACCGCCCTTGCCTACCTCAGCATCGCCACTGTCGGCCCACCCGCGCTTTACACCCTGGCCCTGCGCAGCCTCTATCCCGACTGGCGGCGCCGCCTGCTGCACCTGCCCTGGCTGATGCTACTCGGCACTGGCATTGCCCTGAGCAACAGCCTGGCCATCTACGAGGCCCTTGCCGGCCACTCCAGCCCCTTCAAACGCACCCCCAAGTTCCACGTCGAAACCGCTGCCGACCGCTGGAGCGACAAATCCTATGCCCTGCCTTTCAGCCCCCTGGCTCTAGGTGAGTTGGCGCTTGCGGTCTACGCCCTCGGCGGCATCATACTGGCCCTGGCCTGGGGGAATTTGTTCATCGTGCCCTACCTGTTGCTCTACGCGCTGGGGTTTGGCTACGTGGGCGTGTTGACCGTACTTCATTCACTGCCTGTGCTGAATCTACAACGCTCATTCTTCCCTTCGTCGGGTTCTTGACTTGGGTCACGTGCCATGCAAACACCAACCAAGATGATTGCCCCCTGGATTCCCTGGGCACTGCTGGCCCTGGCCTTCATCCTGCTCCTCGCCCTTGGCCTGCGCCTGTACCGGATCGACGGCCAGAGCCTATGGTACGACGAGGGCACCAGCGTTGCCCTGGCCATGCGCGACCTGCCCACCATTACTCGTGACGCCACCGCCGACATCCACCCGCCGCTTTACTACTACCTGCTGCACACCTGGGTGGGCCTCGTTGTCTTCCTGACCTTCCTCCTCGGCCGGCGGCTGTTTGGCGTCGCCACGGGGCTGCTGGCCGCATTTCTATCCGCCCTCTCACCCTTCCAGGTTTACTATTCCCAGGAAACTCGCATGTACATTCTCGTCACGGCCCTCGGGGCCGCTTCTGTATTGGCGCTGATCAAATGGCTCGACGACAGCGCGGACGAGAATCTGCATGGGAAAACAGCGTTACCTACTTTCTACCTGTTTACCTGGGTTCTATCCACGACCCTTGCCCTTTACACCCATTACTTCGCCCTGAGTCTGCTCCTGATCGCCAATCTCGTCTTCGGCACGTGGCTACTACTGGGCGCCTGGCGGATCCCAGACACTCGTCGCAGAATTATCGCCTGGCTGCTTGCCCAGGGTATCGTCTTGATCACCTACTTGCCGTGGCTGCTCCTGAGTTGGAGACAACTCCAGACCTGGCCGGCGGTGAGCTCAGCCTTCACCCTCACCTTCCTCGTAGGCGAGGTGCTGCGCGTGTTTCCCCTCGGCCTGTCCGCCGAGCGGACCGCTGGCTTAATGGTCTGGCTGCTCGCAGGCATCTTAATCGCGGGCTCTTTGCCCGTGTTCGTAGTGCGCACTTCAGTGCGCTATTCGAGCGCTGAAGCGCTCACTACGAACAAGGGGCGCGATCTGCTGAACTTATCCATAGCCCTCCTGTACTGCATCATTCCGGTTGCCACGGTATATCTTCTCTCGCTCAGACGCCCCCTCTACAACCCGAAATTCCTCTTGCTGGCAACGCCAGGGTATTTCTTATTAGTCGCACACGGTATTCTGACCCTCTCGGGCTGGATCGGGGCTGCGTTCCACAAATGGGGTTTCAAACCGGGTTTCTATACAGCGACTCCGGCGGCCGTGCTTGCGCTTCTTGTAGCCACCGCCGAGGCACAGTCTCTAAACAACTACTACTTCGACCCGCGCTACGCCCGAGATGATTACCGGGGCATTGCCAGCTACGTGGCCGCTGCCGGCCGAACCGGCGATGCCATCATTCTCAATGCCCCGGCCCAGGTCGAGATTTTTCGCTATTATTACCGGGGAAACCTGGAGATCTACCCCCTGCCGCGCCGCCGCCCACCGGACCCAACCGCCACGCGCCAGGCCGTCGCCGAGATCGTTGCCCGGCACAACCGCATCTTTGCCGTCCTCTGGGCCACTGAGCAAAGCGATCCCGACCGGCTGGTCGAAAGCTTGCTCGACCGCAGTACCTACAAAGCGGTGGACTCCTGGTGGGGCAACGTCCGCCTGGCCCTCTTTGCCACCCCCACCCACACCGAGACCGCCCTACGCACTGCCAACGTCGACCTGGGCGGTCAAATTACCCTCACCGGCTATGACGCGGGGCCCACCACCGTCACGCCGGGCGATGTTCTGCCCGTCAGCCTCTTCTGGCAGGCAACGGCGCCGATCTCACAGCGACTCAAAGTTTTCATTCACGTGCTGGATGCCCAGGGCAACATCCTGGCCCAGCGTGATGCTGAACCCACAAACGGAGACCAACCCACCGTGGACTGGCAACCGGGCGATCGCGTGATCGACCGCCAGGGCGTGCTTATCCCATACGGCACTCCCCCGGTAGCGGCCCAGATTGTGGCTGGCCTCTACCGCGCCGACACCGGACAGCGACTCACCATCGTCGCCAGCGATCAGCCTGGAGACAAGGATCGCATTTCCCTGGGCCAGGTCCAGATCGAACGTCCAGCCGTCGCACCGCCCATCGAAGTACTCGGCATACGGCACCGCGTGGACGCGGCCTTCGGCCCGGTACGCCTTCTCGGCTACAATCAGCACCGTCTCGGGTACGATCACGCCCCGGAGACCCCACTGGCGCCCGGCGCGCCACTCCACCTGGGTCTCTACTGGCGAGCTTCAGCCTCAAACCCATTCTTCACCATCCACGCCCAGTTAGAGGACACGGCCGCCCGTGGCCTTGCCAACTATACCATCACTCCCACCGGAGACCTCTATCCGCCTGATCGTTGGGTAGACGGTGAAGTTGTCCGTGACCAACACCGCCTACCCTTACCGGGTGATCTTGCACCCGGTGCTTATCGCCTGCGGCTCGACCTGGCTCGAACTGATGGCACAGCTCTGGGCCAGCCGCTCGTCTTGCAGCCTTTTCAAGTCGAATAGGGACTGGAGTTTAGCAGATTGTTGGAGTATCCGGTAGCTGCCATAACTGGCTACAAACCCCAAACTGACTCACGCCAACCAGGCCGGCACATCGACCTCGCCTGGGGCGTGGGCCTGACCGCACTCGCCTGGGCGTTGCGCCTCTGGCAACTGAACTACCGGCCTCTGTGGTGGGACGAAGGGATCAGCATCTTCCTGGCCCACCAGAGCATCCCCACTCTCCTGGCCGACCGTGCCGGCGACGTACATCCACCCTTCTATTTTCTCCTGCTCCGCACCTGGGTTGCCCTTACCGGCCCTTCCGACGTAGCAACCCGGATGCTATCAGTTGCTTTTGGTGTATTGAGCGTTCCCGTACTCTACATCCTCGGACGCCGCCTGGCTGATGTCTGGGTTGGTCGTCTGGCCGCCTTGCTCCTGGTGCTGGCGCCATTTCAAATTCAGCATGCACAGGAAGCCCGCATGTACACCCTGGTCCCGCTCGTTGGCCTGCTGTCCACTTACATGCTGGTGCGCATCATTAATCAGGGCTATCACCCACATCGCCCAGACTGGGCAACATATTGCAGCGCCATTCTTGCCGGCATCTATACCCATTACTATGCAGTCTTCATACCCCTTTTCCACAGTGTGTTCCTGCTCACACAACGTCGCCTGGACCATTTGGTGCTTCGGAACTGGATACGCAGCATGGTTGCGGTAGTCGTGCTGTACCTTCCGTGGTTAGTTTTCATCGGCCCCGGCTTTTTTCAATCGGTTGCTGGCAAAGCGCGCTGGGAGGCAGACACGTCGGTCAATCTCATCGACCTGGCTGGTCACTACCTGCTCGCAATTACCCAGGGAAACACCGAAGCGTTTCCAGCAAGCTGGCAGATAGGGGGAGCGGCTCTGTTCTTAGCTCTGGCCGCCGTAGGTACCGTCCATTGGACCCGCGCCCGGCAACGCCGTGAGTATCCCGGTAACGTCCTGTGGGTGCTATTCTACCTGGTGGTACCGCTCGTTGCCGGTTTTCTGATTAACCTGCGCCTGCCTTTTCGCGGCTACCCCCGCCTGCTGTCCTTTGCCGCCCCGGGCTACTACCTGCTGGCTGCCGCCGGCCTCAGCCTGAGTAAAGACACCCGTCGCGCCCACGTTATCTCCACCATTATTGCTGTAGTCCTCAGTCTACCACCGCTGTTGGCCTACTACACTACCGCCCCTGATTCGGCTGAAGACTACCGTCCTCTTATACGCGAAATCGCGCTACATGCCCGCCCGGATGACGTCCTGATCACCGACTTCCCCTGGCAGACAGGATACTTTCTGAGCTACCTGCCAGCCAGCCAGCAATTCGACTTCTACACCGCACCTCGAATAATCTGGGCCACACAACCCGGCCGGATGGAACATGATCTGGATGCCCTTATGGCCGCGCACCGGCGCACCTGGTACCCTGCCTATCAAGCCCTGGGCGGCACCCAGGGTCGCAACATCGAAGGATACCTGACCGAGCACTACTACCTGGCACTCGATCAGTGGTTTGGTGTGACGCGACTGCTTTTGTATGGTGCCCCACCAGCCGGCCGGCAATCCCTCGCCTCCATACCCACTGATATCCATATGGGCGAGCAGATTCGTCTGCGCCGCTACGAAGTGGGTACTCTGGCCGTCCAACCTGGGGACATTCTGCCAGTTACCCTCGTCTGGCAGGCAACCGCCCCTATCTCCTACCGTCTCAAGGGATTCATCCACCTCCTCGATCCGCAAGGAGCAATCCTCGCCCAGCGCGATTCCGAGCCGGTTGGTGGCAGCCGGCCAACGATCGCCTGGAATTTGGGGGACGAAGTGGTGGACCGCTACGGTGTACTCATTCCGCCGGATACGCCATCTGGAGCGGCCCGCATTGTGGTTGGACTATATCACGCCGATACGGGCGAGCGCCTCCTGGCCCGGGCATCAGGCCAGCGCGCTACGGATCACCTCGTACTCGGCACTGTCCAGATTGAGTCGCGATAGTTTTGTTAGATTTGCAATAGAACGCATTTAGTGATAGAATAGGTGTAACTCCAAGGGGGCGCCTGCCGGATAGTTTACCGGTCCCTGCCCAGGCACCCAGGTAAATCCCCTTTGGAACTCTACTTTGCCAGGCCGTCACCGCCGGGGACGCTTTGCGTCATAGCCTGAGAGCCTATCAGTGGTCAATGTGGAGGTTCGTCTCGCAGCCTAGGGCAGGAGGCTATCGCCACAAACGTGAATCTCTCTTCGTTCTCCTCCACTGTATTCGTAATCCGTCCACAGCCTACGCATACCGTAACAGTTTTCGCTACGCCACGTTATCAAAATTGCAGCCCACGGCGTGCGACCTAGGGGACCGGAGGATGTCGACCGAAAAGGAATTGGCCCTCCGTGCCGTCCAACGCGACGCCCAGGCTTTTGCCGCGCTCTACGACAGTTATGTCAATAGAATTTATCACTATATCTACTTCAAAGTCGGGAGCACGGTGGAAGCGGAAGACCTCACCGCCCAGGTATTCTTGAAAGCCTGGGAGGCGATCGGGAACTACGAGTGGCGGGAGCACCCGTTCTCGGCGTGGCTCTTCCGCATCGCCCGGAACCTGGTCGTCGATTACCATCGAGCACGGAGGGAGATGGTATCCCTTGAGGAACCTGACTACCGTACTCCGTCATGGACTGAAGACGTCACGGCAAAGCCGGAGATTGCGTTACAAGAGCTTTTCACCATAGAGCAACTCCGGGCAGCAATTCGTCAACTGACAGGTGAGCAACAGGAGGTCATCGTCTTGCGGTTCCTCGAAGGCTATAGCACAGCCGAAGTGGCAACGATCATGAACAAGCGTGAGGGTGCCATTCGCGGCCTGCAATTCCGAGGGCTATCGGCGTTGCGCGACATTTTCCGCAGTGAGGACAGACATGATGTGGCTCGATAGCGTGCTGGAAGAGTGCCTTCTGAGAATCGAGGCAGGAGAGGCCACTGTCGAAGAATGTCTGGTCCGCCACCGCGACCTGGCGGACGAACTGGCGCCGCTGCTCCGCGATGCCATTGCACTTGACGAGTGCCTTCAGGCGATCGAGTCTGGAGAAGCCACTGTTGACGAATACTTCGCCCGGTACCCCGATCGGGCTGACCAATTGACACCGCTACTCGGCGTTGCCGATGCACTTGTACACGGGCCAAGACCGGATCCTTCGCCCGAATTCGTCCGGGCGACCCGTGAGCGGTTACTTAAGTTGGCGTCACCCGCTACTAACCCGAATCGCCATGCATCTTCGTCCAACTTCATCGCTCAACCGCTCCGGTGGGAAATGCCGAAACTCCCGTCTCTATCATGGCGGCCCTTGCTGCAACTTTTGACAGTTGCCATGACCACCATCAACTCGCTGGCAACGCGGCTTTTAGGGATCATCCAACGCCCGCGAGCTGTGCCTTTCCCCGTGGCTGCCTTGTTGGCCGTGGCGCTCATCGGTTTCGGTGCGGTCATGGCTTCGGCTGAGAGCCTCCCTGATCAACCCCTCTACCCCGTTAAACGTGGTTGGGAACAGGTCAGGCTGCTGATACCGAATTCCCCAGAAGGTCGGGCTAAACTCCTGTTCGAGTTCGCCGATCGTCGCCTGACAGAAGCGATAGTAGTAGCCAACCAGGGCCGCGAAAAGCTGGCGCGGGAACTGATGAACGAATATCGAGCCGACCTGTCGGCTGCGGTCGAGGTGATTGAGGCGAGCAAGGACAAGCCTTCTGTAGCCCAGAGCGTCGCAGACATGCAGGCCGAGTTGCAGCAACAACAGACTAAGCTCCAGAACGCCCTGACTCTGCCTCAGGACGCGGCGACTCCAGCCATGTCGGCTGCTCAACAGGTCCAAAACCGGCTTGCCAACATCCGGATTTCTGGTGAAGATGAGCTGAATCCGCGTTATGATACACTCACGCCAACTCAGCCAGGCTCCGGCCGCCTGATGAGTTCTGGGAGTGGACCCGACATCAGACCGACATTGGGAGCTGATACAGGCACTCGAGCAAGGGCAACTCCGACGCCAACGCAGATTAGTGAGGGTCGGACTGCTCCTGTGCGCAAAACGCCGGTAATGATTGCAACGGAACCTTTCCAGCCACCCGCACCAACCATGCCGCCACTGACGGCGACAAGCATACCGCCATCACCGACTCCTGTACCGAGCGAAACGGCGCCCGAACCGGTCAAGCCTGTGTCGCCGACGCACCAGGTGCTTCCGACCCGCGAAGCTACGCCGACTCTATCGCCGACGCCTACGTCAACCGTAAGTCCATCTACTGACCTGCCGACAAATCCACCTACGCGGCTGCCTACGCCGACCTCTGACTCAAGCCCCACTGCCGATCCGGGCCTTTCGTTGCCGTCCCCGACCAGCGGGCCGCAATCGACGCCTACGCGGGAAGTGCCTGCGACGGCGACAGTCGAATCTCCCACGCCAGGATCAGGCACCCGGGCGCCCACGCCAACTGGATCAGTACCTTGAAATAGCGGAACAGGGCTCGTCAACTGACGAGCCCTGCTTCTTTTGAGACATGCCCGCGTATCTGGAGAGACTTTCACATTACTATCTACACGCTGGGTGACCGCCGGCGTATCTAACCGCTCCACCCCGATTGAATGGTATAACGAGGACGGCCGGCTCCAGATAATGGAGCCGGCCGTCTTTTTGTCTTCAGTTTCAGAAGGTGACATATAGGGCATGCAGGGACTGGCCCATGTTCAGCGGTGGCCCAGGCCTGACTCGCTATCGCCTCTGAACTGAGGGGAGTCGCTGGAGCGAAGGCAGTAATATATGATGACCCAGCCGAGAAGTATCAATTAGGTCAAGATCCACGGAAAAATCGATCTTGTTTTCGAACTGCCATGTTGCCTGACCGGGTGAGACGTGCCGGGCTTCCGGGTCGGACATCATTGGCGAATAGGTTATGGGAAAGGTCATCGTGACCGTGACGTCCATTCTGACATTCTGTTGGCTGTTATAGTGGCCCATAATGTGCGTCTGCACCAGCGGGCCAGTGCGCATCACGAATCGAGATGGGGACCGGTAACCGACAAAGATACGGCCCTCAATATCGTGGAAGACGATCTGAGAACCGAAGCGCTCATAAATGCATTCACCACAATCTATAGTCACCGATACAGCATCTGAGACTCCAATGTTGTAGGACAGGGTTTGAGTCCGAGGAATTTCTGACCAGGAATCAGATACGATTGCCGAATCGTCTGGCAGAATTGCCACCTGGATACTTCGTTGCACGTTGGACAATACCGCTGCACTGACTTCCCCAAGTAACAGACCTGCGAAGACGCAAAGTAAGATCAATACGACCCGCCACGGGTTCCCTCGCCTACGCGGCTGCATTTGGCCTCCTGATCGATCTTCAGCAGCCCCCCTTGTTTGCTGGTCAGTTTGTGATCTCGTCATGCGAGCGTTCCGAGCAGGCGACGCTCATCGCTTCAACCATTATACCACCCCGATGTTAGAGGTGAGTTAGAGGTGAGTTAGATGTACGTTATATGGCGGTTTTAGCACGTTGCCTCCGCGGGCCAGGCATAGAGGGCTAAAGTTAACCGATATCTTACCAGAATCAAACCCACCATATACCTGGAAATGATATAGTTATGCAGTAACGGGCACTGTTCGTCCCGCCCCACACATTCCGCCGACGGACGATGCTCCGGCATCACGAAAGGAGACCCGCCATGATCCAGTCCGTAGGTCCGCTTATGCTTCTCCGCCGGTCTATCATCCTCCCCATCACGATGCTGGCTCTCCTGCTCTTTGTCGTGCCGGCCGGCACGATCAGGCCATCCCCCAGTGAGACCGACCGGCTCCAGCCATCACTACGTGAACTGGCTGCCCAGACCCCAGGGACAAAGGTCGCTGTCATTATCCAGCAGCGTCAGGTTGATCCATCTCTTGCCGAGGCCGTGCTGCGCATGGATGGGCGGATCACTCACGATCTGCCCATCATCAAAGCCCTTGCTGTGGAAGTACCAGCAGGCGCGCTCCCCACACTCGCGGCGCACCCCTCTGTACGCTGGATCTCCTCGGATAGTCCAATGGTAAGACAGGGTGAAACGACTTACGAGTTTACCTCGTGGGCGACCAGTCCGGGTCGTGATGTGCCCAACCAGTTCACTGATAGCGGCGCCATCTACGATTCGATTGTCGGTCCAGGGGGTACCTACGGATCGGGTGCGTTCAGGGACGGCCGGCGCCAGGCGGCCTTCAGCGGGTTCGTTGCCGAAGGACCTGCCTACCGGATCATCGGCAAGGTCGAGGCGGTCTTGCAGTTTTACGTGACGGAGCCCATCACAGGTAGCCAATTGACCATCACCGGATACCTCGATGGCCAGCCTGGTACCAGCCAGCGCGTGCCAGCCGAGGTGCTGAACAAACATGTTGGGGCTGCAAACGCCGGGCTTGAATCTGTGGACCTGACTGGCACCCGCCCCTGGGCATGGTCCGACTTCCGTCCGGGCCTGGAGTTAGTCGTCCGGCACGAAGGAGACTCTCCAGCCCTGGTTTACTATGATGCCATTGGGCTACGGGTCACGGTGGTCGAAGTGGCCGGGATAGCCTATGGCGGCAGTGGAAGTCTGCCCATCATCCGCCCACGAGCCATCAGCCCGGCGAACCTGGTTTCCGCCTATAACCGCGCGATCGGCGCGCCTGATGCGTGGGCGATTCTCCCCCCTCGCCTGCGCACCAACGTCACCGTGGCAGTGGTAGACAGTGGGGTAAGGCAAACTCCTGACCTCGGCCGGCGCCTGATCGCCACGGTAAACTTCAACGCCCAGCCTCACACCGCACCGGATGGGTACGGTCACGGCACCCACATCGCGGGCATCATCGCCGGTGACGGAACCGACTCAAACGGCCGGTACATCGGCGTCGCGCCGAACGCCAATATTGTCAGTGTCAGGGTAAGTGATGACGCGGGGGTGGGTCGCGAATCCGACCTGGTTGCCGGCCTGCAATGGATCTTTCAAAATAAGGACGCCTACAAAATCCGCGTGGTCAATCTGTCAATGAATTCTGCTGAGGCGAAGGATCCCGATCATAGCCCACTGGATGCGGCGTTGGAGATTCTGTGGTTCAACAAGATCGTCGTCGTCGTCTCGGCCGGCAACAATGCCAGGACGAACACCGGTGTCCTGTTCCCGCCGGCGAACGACCCCTTTGTCATCACGAGTGGCGCGGCCGACGACCAGGGCACACCGGACATCCGCGACGATGTCGTCGCCCCGTTCTCCGCCTATGCCACCGTGGCCACCGATACGGCAAAACCCGATCTGGTTGCCCCAGGTCGCAATATTATCACCCTGCTCCCGGAGAACGATCGCCTGAGCATGTCCGCGAGCCACCCCGATCACCAGGTTCCTGGGATCAACCCGGGCCAGCCAGCTTATTTCCGGTTATCAGGAACGTCTGCGGCTGCGGCTGTTGTGTCGGGAGCAGTGGCGCTGCTGCTGGACGCTGAGCCATCCTTGAACCCGGACCAGGTAAAATACCGTCTAAAGCACACGGCCGCCAAAGCGGGCCTCTGGCCGGCCTACGATGCGACCAGGGCTGGCGCTGGCTATCTCAACATCTACCGGGCGTTGCGGACACCAACCCAAGAAACTGCCAACACCCGACTGCCCATCAGTCGGCTCCTGATGACTGGACCCAATCCGATCACGTTCAACCCGCCCAACTGGGGCAGCGTCGAATGGAGCAGTGTTGAGTGGAGCAGCGTCGAATGGAGCAGCGTCGAGTGGAGTAGCGTTGAGTGGAGCAGCGATTACTGGGATGACTAATAACCGTTAACTACCAGCAAAGCGCACCCGGCTGAGTGGATCGCCGTACAGGGTGTAGGCCAGCCAGGTCGAATTGCCCGGGTCCTGCTCGCGGATCTTGAGGCGCGCGGTCTGAATTGCTTCACCGAGTGGTACACCCGAGAGAAATTGGTCGTAGAACTCCTTGGCAAATGCAACCGCCAGGCCGTCGTTGACTTCCCAGATGCTGCCGATAAAGGCGCTGCAGCCGCCCTGGACGAATCGATCTGCCCACCCGCCCAGGCGCGTCAAGGCGAACCCGACCCGCCCGGTCTCGCACGCGTTGATGAAAACCAGCGGCGTGTCTTTGGCGAAGCCCACCTTCTCGCCGGCAACGTCGCTTGGGCGTAGGAAGCCCCCGTCCAGGCCAATCGCCGACTCGTTAGGATCCTCGGCGACGAAGTTCCCATGACAGGCAAAGTGCAGAATCCCGAAACCGCCTTGCTCCAGAAGCTGCACGACGTCTGTCCAGGCTGATGGGAAGGGAGCCCTGACGCGTAGCTCCGGTCTGCGCTGATTCAGGGTGCTCAGATATTCAAGCTCCTCGCGCACGAAAGCCAGGTCTGATTGGGGAATTACAGCGCAGAGGGGTGTGGCCGGCACGCTGTCCTTCAGGCCCTGGCGTCCACATAGCCAACGTGCCAGCACGAACTGTTCACATAAAAATGGCTCGGGCGATGCGCCGCGCTGGTAGGGCTTGACCATCTCCCAGGGAATGTACGGTTCCTCAGAAGTAATCTGGATTGTACGTATCCCCTTGGCTTTCCAGGTCCAGTATTCGTGCTTGAGCTCGTCAGGGAATAGCTCGTCGTAGAGTTGGTTGCCGAGGCTGACCAGCCGGCGTTGGACGAATTCGGGTGTCACAGTGGCATCCGGCCGGGCCAACTGGCTCAGCTCACGGAAACGGTTCTCGAGCTGGCTTGCAGGCGACCCCCTGAACTGGATGCGGCCGACACGCCGATGGTGGTAGCCGAAGTCTTGTGTCGAGTGCAATTCGAACTCCATGAGCGTTTCGCTCTCGCCGACGTAGCGAATGCTGAGTTCCAGGTCAGGGGCGGCGGCCATGTGAGAGGGTAGGGCAATCGTCCCAGATACCGATGCCGTCCGGCTGCGGCCTACGCCCCGCTGCTCGACCACCTGCGTCGTCACCGTTACCCGGCCGAGAAACCGCCCGGCTTGATAGAATTCCACGTGGAGCTGTTTCTCTCCGACCTCTAAGGGTTTCACCCAGAAGATGACCGGGTCTGAGTCGCCATCAGGGTTGATCTTGATTGTCTTGAAATGATCGCCCTCGATCTCGAAATCCAGGGCGCGCAACACCACCTCGACCTCCATCGGTCCAGCCCGATCGATCTTGAGCTCGGGTGACAGGGCTGGTTCAACGTCTGGCGGCCGCTCGACCAGGAGTTGGACAGTGAGGACCGCCCGCTTACTCAGGAGTACCTCGTCCGGGAAGGAGACATCCGGATAGCGCTCGATGAACTGAGGGCCAGGTGGTGAGACGGGCATTTCGCTTGCACGTGTAAGATCGCCCACCAGGGCGTTCAGAGCAGCCTGATCGATAGGGATATCCTTGGTGACAGCGATTCGTATAACAGGCGGTAAAATATCAGCCGTCACCTTCTTTGCTTCGGGAATCTTGGCTACCTCGTCCAGGAATTTGCGTATAGCGTTCACCCTGGCTGCGTTGTCGTTCGCAGACTGAATTAACGCGAAGCTCTTCTTGAACAATTTGTTAAGGCGCTCGCGCGCCTCGTAGCTCATAGTCCACCAGTGCTCTTGCAGGCGCTGCGTTACCAACGTTGCGGTTCGAATGGCCCGTTCAGCATCTTCCTTGGTAAATGGCATCACTTCCTCCTTGCTTTCCTCACCTACGATATGACAACCTGGTTTTGTCGGATCCAGACGCTCAGCTCACTTTGGCTCCACAATGGATCCCATAAACAACACCGGTCCCGTTTCATCGTCCCTGTCTGTCAAGAACTACATCGATGGATCCCATGGTCAACCGCTAATGCAATATCTGCGATAGAAACAACCGCGTCCGATCGTGCTTCGGCCGGTTAAAAATCTCGTCAGGCGTCCCTTCCTCGATCAGTTGGCCATCGTCAAAGAAAACCAGCCGATCCGCCACGTTGCGGGCAAACCCCATCTCATGCGTCACACAGATCATCGTGATCCCTGACTGGGCCAGCTTGGTCATCACGTCCAGCACTTCTTTAATCATCTCGGGGTCCAGCGCGCTGGTGGGTTCGTCGAACAACATGATCTTGGGTTGCATGGCGAGGGCGCGGGCGATGGCGACGCGTTGCTGCTGGCCGCCAGACAATTGCGCTGGATACTTGTGCGCCTGCTCGGGAATCCCCACACGCTTGAGCAAGTCCATCGCGATTTGTTCCGCCTTTTCTCGCGGCCACCGGCGCACCCAAATCGGCGCCAGGGTAATATTCTGCAAAGCGGTTAAATGCGGAAAGAGATTGAATTGCTGGAACACCATCCCAATTTCCTGGCGGACAGCGGCAATGTTGCGAATGTCATTGCTCAATTCGATCCCATCCACGATGATCGTCCCGCGCTGGTGTTCCTCCAACCGGTTGATCGTGCGAATAAAAGTGGATTTGCCGGAGCCGGATGGTCCAAAAATGACCACGACCTCACCGGCTTTGACGGTGAGATTGATCCCTTTCAAGACGTGGAGGTGATCGAACCACTTGTGCACGTCCCGGCAGATGATAATATCCTTGGTTTCTTTTGGGCTGCTCATGTTGCTACCTCGGTGTGGTTATCGCTTGCCAACGCCCAATGCCGCTTCCAGGCGATAGCTTGCAAATGACATTGCATAACTGAAGATAAAGAAAATCACCGCGATAAAGAGATACACTTCGGTCTGCGTGCCCAGCCACTCCGGCTGCGCCAACACGCTGCGTCCAACGCCGAGCAAATCCAGCAAGCCCACAATGAGGACTAATGTGGTATCTTTGAAGAGACTGATGAACAGGCCAACGATGTTGGGAATAACCATGCGCAATGCTTGCGGCAACACAATAAGAAGCGTCGTCAGCGCATTGTTCAGTCCCAGGGCTTGCGCCGCTTCGATCTGGCCCCCAGGAATGGCTTGCAGGCCACCACGCACGTTTTCTGCCATGTACGCTGCGGTGAACAAGGTGAACCCGGCCATCGCCCGTAGCACGTTATCGGGTCGCAGCCCGGCCGGCAAAAACAAGGGCAGCATAATCTGGGTCATATACAAGACCGTCACGAGCGGCACCCCACGCACGAGCTCGATGTAAAGCGTGCTGAATATCGACACCGCCGGCAGACGACTTCGCCGTCCCAGGGCCAGCAAAACGCCCAGTGGAAAAGAGGCGACGATACTGACGGCGGCCAGCATAAACGTCAACAGCAAGCCGCCCCATTGCGCAGTGCTCACTGCACGCAGCCAGGCGTTATTCTCAAACCCCTGTAATAGAACAAGGGTCAAGAAAAACGAGACGAGCCACAGCACCACCAGCCATCGCTGCCAGGTCCTTCGCCCGCGGGCGATAAGATAGGCCGCGACGAGTCCAACCACATTCGCGATCAGCCACCAGCGCCCCTCGCCGTCAAACGGCAGGACCGCCAGCGTGGCGAGCCCGGCTGCCAGGGCAATTGCAAAAGCACGGATCGTGCCGCCCCACACCCCGGCCGATAGCCCAGCCAGCACCGACACCATGACCAGGCAAAGCCACACCCGCCACACCTGGTCGGGAGGGAACGGCCCGGTCATAAAGAGCCGGAGGTTGGATGTGATCACGCCCCAACGCGCCGTCGTCAGAGCCCAGTGCAGCAACTTACTGCCAACGGTGTAAAGCAGCCACAGTGAGACCAGAGTCAGCAAAGTGTTGTACCATGTGCTGAACAGGTTCTTTCTCAGCCAGCCGGGCACGCCCACAGACGTTCGGGGGGGTCCAATCGTTTCAGCCATGGTCGCCATTGCTTACTTCTCCAGAATCTGTACACGACGATTGTAGATGTTCATCATCAACGAAGTGAAAAGACTCATCGCCAGGTAACTGGCCATGACGAGCATAATGACCGGAACCGGCTGGCCGGTCTGATTGGCGATGGTACTGCTGACATGGAAC
>JBBITV010000028.1:15518-17011 GCA_037440585.1 Chloroflexota bacterium | reverse complement strand
CTGCACTGCTGCATCGTGCACCGCGCGGCTCTCGACGCTGGTCACCCCCACGGGCACGCTGATCATCACCTCTGGCTTGAACAATCGCATCCGGCCGCACACCTTCGAGATGAAGTAGCGCAGCATCGCCTCGGTGACCACGTAGTCGGCGATAACGCCGTCGCGCAGCGGCCGGGCAACCTCGATGGTGTCCGGCGTGCGGCCCAGCATCTGCAGTGCCTCCTGGCCGACGGCCACGATGCGGTTATCGTTCACCGCAATGGCCACGACCGAAGGCTCCTGGAGCACGATTCCCTGTCCGCGCTCGTAAACCAATACGTTAACTGTACCCAGATCGATGCCGATCCGCTTACCGAACATGAGTCACCTGATAAGTTTCGAGTTTCGAGTTTCGAGTTTCGAGTGCAGCCACCTGAGACTCGAAACCCGAAACTCGAAACTCGGAACCGGAGTTATTCCTCGCCCCCCTCAACCCGCGGCCCGCGCGGCTTCACGTGGCGCCGGCCAGCGACTTTCAACCGCAGTTGCGACCGGCGTAGCGCACTTTCCACCGCCCGCAGATCGACACCCGCCGGACGTTCTTTGAGCAACTGCTCGGCGCGCTCTCGCGCCGCCTCGGCCCGAGCGATGTCGATCTCTTCGGCGTGTTCGGCCGTGTCGGCCAGGACGGTGATTCGGTCTGGCCGGACTTCCATGAAACCGCCGCCAATGGCCATGTGGAGGTCCGGCTGGCCCGCCTTCTTAATGACCAGCTCTCCCACTTTCAGGGCTGTCATCAGCGGCGCGTGGCGGGGCAAGATACCCAACTCGCCCTCAATCCCTGGGGCGATGACCATATCGACGTCTTCAGAGTATACGATGCGCTCGACACTGACCACTTCACAGCGGATGGGCATGGCCTACGCTGCCTTTCGCATCTGCTCGGCTGTTGCCAGCACATCTTCGATCCCACCCTGCATGTAGAACGCCTGCTCCGGGATGTCGTCGTGCTTGCCGTCGAGGATCTCCTTGAAGCCGCGCACGTTGTCGCGGATAGACACGTACTTGCCCGTGCGGCCCGTAAACGCTTCGGCGACGAACATCGGTTGCGACAGGAAGCGCTGGATCTTGCGTGCCCGAGCTACGGTCAGCTTGTCATCTTCGCTCAATTCCTCGACGCCCAGAATGGCGATGATGTCTTGCAGGTCCTTGTAGCGCTGTAATACCCGCTGCACCCCACGGGCGACTTCATAATGGTCCTGCCCGACGATGCGCGGGTCAAGGATGCGGCTGGTCGAGGCCAGGGGATCGACCGCCGGATACAGGCCCTGCTCCGAGAGGGATCGCTCCAAGGAGATGGTCGCGTCCAGGTGGGCAAAGGTCGTCGCCGGGGCCGGGTCAGTGTAGTCGTCGGCGGGCACGTAGATGGCCTGCACCGAGGTGATCGAACCCCGCTTGGTCCATGGGATGCGATCCTGGAGCTCGCCCATCTCCGTGCCGAGCGTCGGCTGGTA
>JBBITV010000028.1:9569-15508 GCA_037440585.1 Chloroflexota bacterium | reverse complement strand
GACCGCTGAGGGCATCCGGCCGAGCAGAGCCGACACTTCGGATCCCGCCTGCACAAAGCGGAAAATATTGTCGATAAATAGCAGTACGTCTGCGCCCTGGTCGCGGAAATACTCCGCCATGGTCAGGCCGCTCAGGCCGACGCGCAGGCGCGCCCCCGGCGGCTCGTTCATCTGGCCGAAGACCATCACTGTCTGGGGCATCACACCTGCTTCCATCATTTCGTGCCAGAGCTGCGTGCCCTCACGGGAGCGCTCGCCCACGCCGGAGAACACCGAGTAGCCCTTGTGGACGGTGGCAATGTTGCGGATCAACTCCATAATGATGACCGTCTTGCCGACGCCCGCGCCGCCAAACACGCCGGTCTTGCCACCCTTGGTGAACGGTGCGACCAGGTCGATCACCTTGAGGCCGGTTTCAAAGACCTCGGTCTTCGTCGATTGATCCACAAAGGGCGGCGCCGGGCGATGGATCGGGTAGTAAGTTTCCGCCTTCACCGGATCGGGCGAATCAATCGTCTGGCCCAGCACGTCGAACACGCGGCCCAGCACACCCGGCCCCACCGGCACCGTGATTGGTCCGCCGGTGCCGATGGCGTCCATCCCGCGCTGCAAGCCATCGGTGGACGACATGGCCACTGCGCGCACCCAGTTGTCGCCCAGGTGCTGTTGGACCTCGCACACCAGTTTTCTTCCATCCGGGAGCGGTATTTCAACCGCGTCATAGATCTCCGGCAACCGCTCCGGCGGAAACTCAATATCGACCACCACGCCGATGATCTGCACGATCTTGCCCACGGCGCCTCGGCGGCCGTCACCTCCGTCTCGTTGCTCCATTCATTCCTCCCGAATATGTTTCGGGTTTCGAGTTTCGGGTTTAGAGTTAGCTCGAAACCCGAAACCCGGAACTCGTAACTTTATGCGCCAGCCCTGGCTTTTTCGAGGGCCGCCGCGCCACCCGCGATGTCCAGCAATTCCTTCGTGATCGCTTCCTGGCGCGCCTTGTTGTAGGTTAGCGTCAGGTCGTCGATCAGTTCCATGGCCGCCTCGCGGGCGTTGCGCATGGCGACCATACGGGCGCTGTGTTCGCTGGCGAACGATTCGAGCATCGCCTGGTAAATCTGCAGCTCGGTGAAGCGCGGCAGCACCTCGGCCAGGATCACCTCCGGGCTGGGCTCATATATGTAGTCGACCGTGACCGGCGTGTCTGTCTCCCAGACCGGTTCCAGTGGTAGCAGCCGGCGAATCGTCGGCCGCTGAGTCAATGTGCTGATGAAATCCGTGTAGCCCAGATAGACCGCATCCCATTTTCCGGCCAGGTAGTCGTCAATAGCCACCCGGGCGATAGGCAGGATGTCCAGCACCTTAGGTGGGTCCGGGATGCCGGTAAACTCGGCGGCCACATCGTAGCGGTAGCGGATCATGAAATCGCGTCCCTTCCGGCCGACGGTGATGAGCCGCGTCGGGCTGGCTTGTTCGCGGATAAACTGCACGGCGGCGCGGATCATGTTGGCGTTGAAGCCACCTGCCAATCCGCGGTCGGCGGTAATGAGCACCAGGGCTACCCGTTCGACCGGGCGCTGTTCCAGCAGTGGATGCAACTTCTGCCCGCTGCGTGTTTGCCGTGCCAGCGACTGCAACACCCGCATGGCCGCATCGGAGTACGGTCGTGATGCCAGCGTTTGCTGTTGGGCGCGCCGCATCTTGGACGCGGCCACCGTCTCCATAGCCTTCGTGATCTGGGCGATATTCTTGACGCTACGAATACGGCGTCGAATGATGCGAGCTGTTGCCATACCTTACTGACTGGGAGACGGGGGGACACGGAGACGCGGGGAAGGGGTAAGGCTCCCCATCTCTGAATCCACCTGTCTCCGCGTCTCCGCGTCTCCGCGTCTCCGTGTCATGGGGTCCACGTTGCCTTGAACTCCATGATCGCGTCGCGGAGGCGGGCGGTGGTTTCGTCTGTCAGCTTCTTGTCGGCCATGATCTGGCGACCGATCTCGGGATGCGCCGTCGACATGAACTGGTGGAAGCTGTTCTCCCAGTTCTTGATCTGATCGACGGCGACGTCATCCAGGAAGTCATTGGTCACGGCGTACAGGATCATGACCTGCCGGTCCAACGGCATCGGCTCGTATTGGGGTTGTTTGAGAACCTCCGTGATGCGCTGGCCGCGCTCGAGTTGCCGCCGCGTGGCGGGGTCTAGCTCTGAGCCGAACTGGGCGAAGGCCGCCAGCTCGCGGAACTGGGCCAGTTCCAGGCGCATCTTGCCGGCCACCTGGCGCATTGCCCGGACCTGGGCCGCGCCGCCCACCCGGCTTACCGACAGACCGACATTCAACGCCGGCCGGATACCGGCGTAGAACAGGTCCGATTCCAGGTAAATCTGGCCGTCGGTGATCGAAATCACGTTGGTCGGAATGTATGCCGAAATGTCGCCCGCCTGGGTTTCGATGATGGGCAGCGCGGTCAACGATCCGCCACCGTGCTCAGTGTTCAAACGCGCGGCACGCTCTAGCAGGCGCGAGTGCAGGTAAAACACGTCACCTGGGTACGCCTCGCGGCCGGGGGGCCGGCGCAGCAGCAGTGAGACTTGCCGGTATGACCAGGCGTGCTTGGACAGGTCATCGTATATGATCAGGGCGTCCTTGACCAACTTTCCGCCCAGCCGGACGCCGTTCTCCATGACTTCCTCGCCGATGGCGCACCCGGCATATGGCGCGATGTACTGCAGCGCAGCGGGTTCCGACGCCGATGCCACGACGACGATGGTGTACTCCATCGCCCCATACTGCTCCAGCGTGGCCACGACCTGCGCCACCGCCGACTTCTTCTGGCCGATGGCAACGTAGATGCAAATCAGGTCCTGGCCTTTTTGATTGATGATGGTGTCGATGGCCAGGGCGGTCTTCCCGGTCTGCCGGTCGCCGATGATCAGCTCGCGCTGGCCACGACCGATGGGGATCATCGAGTCAATGGCCTTGATCCCGGTCTGGACCGGGGTATCCACGTTCTGCCGGGTCACGACGCTGGGCGCGATGCGCTCGATGTTCCGGTAGCGATTCGTCTCGATGGGCCCCTTGCCGTCGACGGGCTGGCCCACGGCGTTAATGACCCGCCCCAGCATGGCCTCACCTACCGGGACGGAGACGATACGGCCAGTGGACTTGACAATATCGCCCTCTTCGATGTCGGTATATTCGCCCATGATGATCACGCCGATGTTGTCACGCTCGAGGTTGAACACGATGCCCAGCACCCCGCTGGGGAACTCCACCAGCTCGGCCATCCGGGCCTGGGTCAAACCGCTGAGGCGTGCGATACCGTCCCCGACCTCCACCACAGTGCCGACGTCCACCGTGCGCGTCGGCGCCTCAAAGGCGAGAATCTGCTGCTTGATCAGTTCGGTAATATTATCCGTTCGGACAACAGCCACTCATGAACCTCCTTCGGATTCCGGGTTTCGCACTGACGAGTTAACTTGAAACCCGAAACGCGGAACTCGAAACCTTTATAACGCCGCGACGATTTTCTCCCGCAGGGCGCTGAGCTTGGAGGCGACGCTGGCATCCATCACCTTGTCCCCAACGCGGACGATCAGGCCGCCCAGGATCGCCGGATCGACCTTGTACTTGAATTCCACGTCCTCACCGAATGCGGCCCGCAGCTTGCGCTCCAGGTCGGCCCGGTCGTCGGGGGAGAGGGCCATGGCGCTGGTGATTTCACCTTCCTTGCGCGCCGGACCACCTCGCATCCGCTGGGTGAACGCCTCGATCACCGCGGGGAGCAGCTTCAACTCGTCCCGGCTGACCAGGAGTTGGACGAAATTACGGACTTCTTTGTCCGCATCGGGGGGCAAGAGCCGCAGCACAGGCTGCGACTTCTGGGCAAACTCGATCGACGGATCGCGGACGGTGTCCAAGAGCCGGGGATTGTCCTGCAGGCCCTGTTGCACTGCGGCCAACTGCTTCAGCCAGCTCTCAAACGCCGCATCGTAGAGGGCATCGGCGTAGCTCCTAGCGAGCTGCTGGTCACGCATCACCGTCCATCTCCTACGGTGGCCAGAAATTCCTGCACCATCTGCCGCTGGCGCGGCTCGTCCATGACCCCACCCACGACCCGCTGGGCAGCCAGGATCGCCAGGTCGGCGATCTGGCGGTGTGCCTCGGTGACTGCGCGGGTTTTGATGTCCTCGGCGTCGCGCTGCGCCGCGGCGCGGATCTCCTCCGCCTCTTTATGCGCCTGTTCGATGATCTCCTGGCGGACTCTCTCGCTGGCCGCCACCGCCGCGGCAATGGCCTCACGACCTTCGCGCCGCGCCGCTTCGATCTCTTGCTGATACTTCACCTGGGCCTCTGCTGCCTCGCGCCTGACACGGTCCGCCTCGGCCAGACTTTCCTTGATACGTTCCTGGCGCGCCTGGAGCGTATTCAGCAAGGGTGGATAGACGAACCTGGCCAGGATGAACAGCAAGACCAGGAAGTTGACAATCTGCGACAGCAGAAATGTCGGGTTAATGCCAATGTTGGTTAACGCTTCCAATGCTATCCCCCGTGTCGTAGACTAGACGAACTTGAGGAGGAACGCGATCACCAGTGCGTAGATGGCGATGGCTTCGGCGAAGGCGATACCGAGAATCATGTTGGTTCGAATCTCGCCGGATGCCTCGGGATTGCGTCCGATAGACTGCAGGGCGCCCAGCACCAACAACCCCACGCCGATGCCCGGCCCAATCGCCCCGAGACCAATCGCCAAACCAGCGCCAACCTGTCGAGCAGCTAAAAGATCCATGATGCCTCCTTAAGGTGATTTTAGATTTTGGATTTTAGATTTTGGATTGGACTCGACGTGTGAGATGAAACTAACTCGCTCACACCGACTAATCCAAAATCGGCAATCTAAAATCCAAAATTGATTAGTGTCCATGCGCCTTTTCGTGGTGGTCGTGGCTGATCACGGCCATCGAGAGGAAGACGAGGGTCAGCATGGCAAACACGAATGCCTGAATAAAGCCCACGAAGACTTCGAAACCATAAAAGACGACCGGCAGCAGGAACGCCGTCAGGAAAGGCATGACGAACAGCAGCACCTGGCCGGCGAAGATGTTGCCGAAAAGACGAAAGCTGAACGAGATCAGCTTGGCCACCTCGGTCACCGCTTCGATCAAGCCGGCAATCATGGCAATCACCCCGCCCCTGGCCGGGTTGACGAAGAACTTGCCAAAGTACTTCAAACCCAGCGCCTGCACGCCGGCAATCTGGGTGTAGAAGACCGAGATGATCGCCAGAGCCAGCGTGAAATTCAGGTCCGTCGCGGCAGCGCGCAGGAATGGCACCAGAACGCCAGCCTCCTCGCCCTGCTTCTCACTCTTCGCACTATGTTCCTCAGTGTTCTTGCCCTGTTCACCTTCCTTGGCGGCGGGTGGCACCTGTTCAGCCGTAATGATCTTAAAAGGACCCAGGTGGCCAACTTTGTAGGCGGTCACGTCGCCGTGCGGCTCTTCAATAACGCCGATGCTGTCAAAGCCCGGCACCAGTTCCCACCAGTTGGCGATCAAGACCAGGAGGAAAATAGTCATGATCAGCGGGAAGAATTTGCGTGCGTAGGGCCCGGCCACATCCTGCGTCAGGTTGTAGAACCCGTTGACCATCCACTCCGCCAGGTTTTGCAGGCCGCTCGGCACCATTTGCAGGTTGCGCACCGCCAGAAACGCCAGCACGAGGAGTGTCACGTCGGCTATCAGGGTGGCGATTAACGTGTTCGTTATAGGCGTTCCGGGGATGTGCTCCGCTGCAGGTTGGATCGTGGGGAGGGGAACGGGGAAAAGAAATCGGCCGCCGATCAGAATGACGAGCAGCCCGACAGTGATCGCGATGTTTCTGCCGGTCAGGAGTTTACGCACTATTCACCGTCCTCCTTGTGTTTGGAATACTTAACAT
>JBBITV010000028.1:0-9542 GCA_037440585.1 Chloroflexota bacterium | reverse complement strand
AGTTCTTGAAGAAGTGGCGAACTACGCCAAAGGTGCCGGCGAGGATACCAATGACCATGCCGACGAGGGTGAGCCAGGGGGCACTGCCGAAGCGGTGGTCCAACCAGAGGCCGACGAGGAGCGGGATGATCACGGTAAGGGCGACAACCCAGCCTAACTGAAGTAATCGAAACGCATCAAACCAGTCTTTCACACCCCTCGTCCCTCGCCCGGCCCTGTCGCTGGCGCAATCCAGAGGGTTATTATATCACAATCCATTGCCCTGTCAAACGACATTTGTTTTCCTCTTTCTTGCGACAAACACCCAGACCGTGCTTCTTCGCAAGTGAATCCTGTTTGCGTCTACCTGGAATTGCCTGTCCAGCCTGCTGCGCGCAGCCGCCTCGTCGGCCAGCGATTGCACCTGGGCTACATCCAGCGACCGGCTCGTCACGGCGAATGCCAGGTTGAGGAGCCAGCTCCACGGGTCACGCCCCGTCAGACGCCCACCCTCGACCAGGACGAATCGTCCGGCCGGCGACAGCACCCGTCCCAACTCAGTGAGTGTTTCAGATTGGACAGCATAGGGTGATGGGAAGGTCAGCACCACTGAGTCGAACACCCCGTCTGCGAAGGGAAGCGCGGGTGCCCGGCCGCGGATCAGGCGGGCAGAGCAATGGCGGCGCCGTAGATTGCGTCGTGCCAGGCGCACCATCGCTGGGGATAAGTCCATGCCGGTGACCTGGTAGCCGGCAGCAGCCAGGTCGCCCAACAGATGCCCCGGGCCGAAGCCAAGCTCCAGGACGCGAGGACCACGCACGTGGGGAATCGCGGCCTGAGTCCAACTACGCCATTCTCCCTGAGAGACTACGGCGCTCACCGCATCATAGGCCCAGGCGAGGGGATTGTAGAGGAGACGGAAGCCGAATTGGATCAGGCGCGCCCAGATATCTCGCAGAGCCAGAAGGAAATACATACTGAGATTATAGCAAAGCCCAACAACGCGGGCAAGGCTTGACGTCCTGGCCGATTTGACGTATCCTTCTTTGCCACCAGGTGTTTTAGCCTGGTAGAGTAAATGTTGTTAAGGAGTTTCCTGGCTATGTCGATCCCGTTTTATGCTCTCCTGGCAATTCTGGGCTATCTTATCGGCTCCATTCCATTTGGAATGATCGTCGTCTGGGTGGCCAAAGGCGTCGACATTCGAACCATCGGCAGCGGGCGCACGGGTGGAACAAACGCTTTTCGCGCTGCCGGACCTGGCGCCGGTCTTTTAACCGGTCTGGGTGATTTCGCCAAGGGTCTGGTGGCCGTTGGACTGGCTGCGATCATTATGCCTGGCTCGGCGCTGGCGGCGGTCGTCGCCGGATTAGCGGCGATCGTTGGGCACAACTGGTCGATCTACATTGGCTTCCGCGGCGGAGCAGGCACCTCCCCGAATCTGGGCGCGTTGCTCGGGCTCTCACCGCTCTCGTTCATCCTGGCTGCACTCGCCGGCCTGATCGCTATGCTTACCTCGCGCATTGCCAGCGTGGCGTCGTTGACCGTGTCAGCCGTGGCGGCCGTGTCTTTGTTCGCCTTGATCCTGGCCCAGCGCGACCCCGTTCCCTATCTGCTCTACGGCCTGGGCCAGCTTCTCCTGGTTACCGTCGCCCTGATTCCCAATATTCGCCGGCTGCTAGAAGGCAAAGAACGACAGATCCAGTTGGGCGGCAATAGCTGAGTAGGTGTTCATATTGGGGTCGCGCCCCTCAATCCTCCAGCTCTATCAGTCCCTTCTTGATCGCATATTTCACCAGGTCTGTCCGGCTGTGCAAGTTCAACTTGCTCATAATGTTCGACCGGTGCCGCTCCACCGTCTTCACACTCAACACCAGCCGGTCGGCGATTTCCTGGTTGGAGAGGCCCTCGGCGACCAGGGTGACGACTTCGCGCTCGCGCTCCGTCAGCCCATCATAACTGGCCTTCTCGGCACCGGTTTCGACGCGGCGCAGGTAGTCGCCTACCAGGGTCTTGGCCATAGAGGGGTAGAGAAACACGCCGCCCTCGTAGACGACGTGAATGGCGGAAACCAGGTCGGTCGGCGCGGCTTTCTTGGGGACGTAGCCCGAGGCTCCAGCATTGAGCATGGCGAAGAAGTACTCCTCACCTTCGTGCATTGTTAGCGCCAGGACGCGGACGTTGGAGCAGCTCTCCAGGATAGCGCGGGTCGCCTCAAAGCCGTTCATGTCGGGCATAGTGATGTCCATGACCACGACGTCAGGTTGCAGATTGCGCGCTTTGGCAACGGCTTCGCGGCCGTTGGCTGCCTCCCCTATGACTTCCATGTCGGGCTGGGCTTGCAACAAGGCCCGCAACCCGGCCCGTACGATCACGTGATCATCCGCCAGCAACACGCGAATCTTCGACATGTTTCACCTCCGCGGGCGAAACCGGTACCTGGACGTTTAGCCGCGTACCCTGCCCGGGCGCCGAATCGATCTGGCACCGGCCGCCACTCAATGTAACCCGCTCCTGGATACCCAGCAGCCCCCACGCCTTGCGATGCAGGCTCTCGCCCAGCACGGCTTCGGGATCAAATCCCACGCCGTTGTCGCTGATCCGCAACGTCACTGTCCCCTGGCCGAAGATCAGCCTGATTTCAACATTTTTTGCCTGGGCGTGCCTGGCGACATTATTCAATGCCTCCTGAGCCACGCGGAAAAGGATCGTTTCAATGTAAGGGGTTAGCCGGCGCTTTTCACCGATAATATCGACCTGGATCGAAATCGCCAATCGCTCGGCGTAACGCTTGGCGATCCAGCGTAGGGCAGCCACCAGACCCAGGTCGTCCAGCAACGTGGGGCGCAGGTCGGCGATAAGCTGGTACAGGTCGTCGATGGCGCGAGCGGTGAGGGATTGTAGTTCGGCCAGCCGGGCGCGGGCCTGGGCTGGATTAACCGCCAGGCTCTCCTCCAGGCCGCCGAGCCCAAGGGAGAGGGCGGTCAACGTTTGGCCGGTATCGTCGTGCAGTTCGCGGGCGATCCGCTTGCGCTCCTCTTCCTGGGCCGTCACCAGCCTTTCCAGAAGTTGCCCGCGCAACTCCTCTTTGGCCTGGACCGTACGGTAGAGTTGGGCATTTTCGACAGCAATGGCCAGTTGCCCGGCCAGGGTTTCGATCAGCGGCATATCGGTGGGCGAGAGGTGGGGGTAATCAGAACGTGTCTTCAGACATAAACTGCCGATGCACCCGCTTTTGGCGAACAGAGGCATGCCGATCAGACGCAGCGGCCCATCTGTAGCCGTGCCATCACCCTGCCCGTTGTCTGGTGAGTAGATCACGGTTTGCCCCGATTGGAATGCCTCCTCGGCGATGGCCTGGGCTTGCGGCCATTGCTTGCGAAATTCGGCCTCCGGATCGACGACTTTCACGTCCAGAGCGTGCCGGACGGGATCGAACAGCAGAACCATCCCCCCCGCCACCGGCTCCAGGGTATGGGTGATCTTTGAGATCGCCTCTTTGAGCAGGGTATCCAGGTCGAGCGTCGTGCCCAGAATGCGGCAGGTCTCGAAAAGGACCGATAGCTCGCGCGCCGCCTGCTCCAACTCCCGGTTGAGGGCTTCCGTTTCGTGACGGGCACGCTGCTGGGCTACTAATGCCTGTTCCTGGGCTGCCAGCCGCTCCGCATTGGCCTGGTCGAGTTGGCGGCGTTGTTCGTGCTCGAACACGCGCAACAGGCGAATAAAGAAGAAAGCCATCGCCATAGCGGTCAGTGCCCGGAAGAGCTGCACCGGCACCCCGAAGAGTCGCAGGAAGTTAGCAGCATTGATGACCGACCCTGGAAAAAAGGGGGTGGAGCCGGCAATGACCTGGTCCAGGATCGCATAAGCCGCAAAGCTGACCGCTGCGCCAGTCAGGTAGCGGCCGAAGCCCTGTAACCCTTGCCGGTTAAATGCCCGGCGCTGGAGCAGCAGCGCCCAGAATGCCATTAGCGACGCAGGCAGGCCCAGGACGTAGCGCCCCAGCACCTCGACCTGCGCCAGCCAGACCTCTGGATCCGCCAGGACGAAACGGAGCAGACCGGTGCCAATCCCGAACAGGCTGGGCAGGATCGGCAGGACCAGATATGGATCCGGCTTCCCCCACCCGGCAGTCTCTGCCAGCTTTGCAGCAAAAACCAGGAGCAGGGTAAACGAGATGACGAGCAGGGCGACTTCGACCAGGTCGCCGGCAAAGGTGGAAATCCCCGCCGCCACGTTGAGGCGGTTGAACATCTCGGCCCACTCGGAGGCACCATGGGCCAGCCCGAAAAGTCCAAGGTACCACATAGGACGGGCCAGTGGCAGATCGCTAGAGCGCGCCGATTCCAACGTCACGGCCAAGCCCATGGTGAAGAACGCCAGGCCATAAACAAAATAGATATGGCCTATGTGGCTTGAGAAGAACGCTGCAACAGTCTCCATGTGTTGATCCAGCAGGTGACTAAGTTCCCCCAGTTTTCCGAAACGGCACTTCGACACGCAGCCGCGTCCCTTTTCCCGGCTCCGAGTTGATTTCGAAAGTACCGCCCAGTAAGGATACCCGCTCCTCGATCCCGAACAGGCCCAGGCGCCGTTCCTTGTCGGTTGCGAACAAAATCTCTTGGGTGTTAAAGCCGCGCCCGTCGTCCTCGACCGTCAGAACGGCCAGCTCGGCATCAACTTGCAGACTCACGTAGGCGTGGTGCGCTCCGGCATGCCGGACGACGTTGTTCATGGCTTCCTGGCTAATGCGGAACAGCGCGGTCTCGACTTGAGGGGAGAGCCGGCGGCCGGCTCCGGTCACTTCCAACTGTACCTCGACACCGGCTGGCTCCAGGTGATTCTTGGCATACCACCGTAGTGCAGGCACCAGACCCAAGTCGTCCAGGAGAGTAGGGCGCAGGTCGTAGACTAGTTTATGGATACCCTCCAGGGTCTGGGTCGAAAGGGTGCGGATCTCGGCCAGTTGGCTCCGCACCTCAGTCATCGATCCCGGCACATTTTGCTCGGCCATTTCCAGGTTGATGAGTAAGGTAGCCAGCGCCTGGCCGGCCTCGTCATGCAACTCGCGGGCGATACGCTTGCGCTCGTCTTCTTGAGCGCTCATGATTTTGGCCGAAAGCTGGCGTAGTTGCTGGTATTGGGCGTCGATGGTCCGTGTATGAGCATCAAGCCAGTCTAGCATGAGGTTGAGCGCCTGGCCGAGGTGAGTCACGTCCGGGTCATCGATAGTTTCAATGGGAGCGCGGATCTGGGTATTGCCCTGGTTAACCTGCTCGACTATCGCCTGGAGTTCGGCCAGGGGGCGCAGTGCGGTCTTGACGACGGCGAAGTTGAAGATGATGGTCAGGCTGATGCCGCAAACGGCAAAGAAAGCGATCAACGCGGCGTTGGATTCCTCGCTCAGTAGCTTGGTCAGCCACACGCCACCCACCGCGCCGATGACGATGATGATGGAATTCGCGAAAAGGATTTTGTAGAGGATCGGCAATTGAAAGAGTCGCCGGGCAGCCCTGCGCAGCGGTCTCTCCTCTTCGCCTTCAATTGAGGTCACGAGTTTGCCTGGCAAAGATTCTGTGTGCATAGGCCTCGTCGCCTATCGTACGAATTTCAACATTATTGTAACACAGACAGGTCCAAATTGCGTCCAAATTCGGTACCTTCTTTGTTACTGTGTCACCAGAAGGGAGCATTCCACTGAGCGTGTATCTTGAAAAAGAATAAGCTCATCGTCTTTGGACCAGAGAAAGTCTTAGCAAAAAGGGGTGAAGAATGGTATAATATGTTATAATATGGCTAGGACTTCCGGGTTGTGCGGGACACCGCGACGGGTTGGGGTCGCTGACCGGATGGGGGACACGACGAAGATGGGGCGGCAGGCACCTGGCGAAACGCAGACGGATTGGCTGGTGCAGACCAAGCTGCACCCACCTCGGCTGCGTGACGATCTCATCCCGCGCCCGCGCCTGGTCACCGCCTTGCGCCATGCGCTAGCCACACACCCGCTCACCCTCCTGTCCGCCCCAGCGGGCTACGGCAAGACCACCCTGCTGGCCCAAGCGATTTTAGATTTTGGATTTTGGATTTTGGATTGGGAAGCTGTTGATGGCACTCCATCCGAAATTGCCAATCGCCCACCCCTAATCCAAAATCTAAAATCTAAAATCCAAAATCGAGTGGCCTGGCTCTCCCTGGACCAGGAAGACAACGACCCTACCCGCTTCCTGGTCGCTCTGGTCGCTGCCCTACAACGCCTGAACCCGGCCTGCGGCGCTACGGCCCAGACCGTCCTCTCCAGCCCCCCCGTCCCCCCAACCCTTCGACGGGGCTCAGGGCAGGCTTTGGGGGGAGAAAGGGGGGCAGGCGCACAGGCCCGCCAGATCATCGGCGTGCTGATCAATGACGTCCTGGAGACCCTCCCCGACCCCTTCGTCCTGATCCTGGACGACCTGCACCTGGTCACCGAACCGGCGGTCTTCGTCGCTCTGGACTACTTGCTGGAGCGTCTGCCGCCCCAGATGCACCTGGTGGTGGGCACACGCCACAACCCGCCTCTGGCCCTGGCCCGCCTGCGGGCACGGGGGCAACTGGCCGAACTGCGCCTGGCCGACCTGCGCTTCACCCTCGACGAAACGACCCGCTTCCTCAATGATAAGCTGCAATTGGGCCTCCCCCCCGACGACCTGTCCGCGCTCCACGACCGCACCGAGGGCTGGCCCGCCGGCTTACGCCTGCTGGCCGGTTCGCTGGCCGCCATCCCCACACCCACCGGCCGCAGCGCCTTCATCCGCGACCTGGCGCACACCGACCGCTATGTGTTCGATTTTCTGGCGACCGAGGTGCTGAACCGCCAGCCTCCCGACGTGCGCGCCTTCCTGCTGGAGACCTCCATCCTGCCCGAACTGACTCCGGCCCTGTGCGTCGCCGTCACCGACCGGGCCGACGCCGGGGCCATCCTGGAAGACCTCTACCGTCGCAATCTCTTTCTCAGTCTCCAGTCGCCAGTCATCAGTCCTCAGCCACCAGTCTACCGTTATCACGCCCTGTTTGCCGAGTTCCTGCGCCAACAGTTGGCCCAGGAGATGCCGGAGCGGGTGTGTGAGCTGCACCGCCGCGCTGCCCAGACCCAGGCCGACCCCCTGCGCGCGATGCGGCATTACCTGGCGGCGCAGATGTGGGAGGCAGCCGCCCAGACCATCGAGCAGGTAGGCTGGGCGCTACTGCAACAGGGCTTACTGGATACCCTCTCCGGCTGGATTCTGGCCTTGCCCACTCCGGTCCGTGACGCGCACCCTCTTCTTAACCGCTGGCTGGGTGCCTGTGCCTTTTGGAAGGGCGAATTCCAGACAGCACAGGTGTGGCTGGAACGCACCCTGGCAGGCTTTGCAGCTGCCGGTGACGAGGCGGGCGTGGGTGAGTCTCTGGCGGACCTGGTGAGCAGCGCCTTTCTGCAGGCCGATTTCGCGCGCGCGGGTGCGCTGGTTGACCGCGCCCTGGCGTACCCGCTCCCGCCGCGCAGCAAGGCGCAGGTGTTGATGGCACGTACCTGGCTGCGGCTGTTCGGTGGAGATTCGGCGCGGGCGCGAGCGGACCTGGAGGCGGCCGTGGCTGTCGCCGAGACCGGCCAACCGGAAGTGCTGCTGATGCTGGCTTTCTACATTAAATCACATCTCGCCGCCCTGCCGGGCGGTCTGGGATGTATTGAACGCTTTTGTCGCCTGGCAGCCCCCCACTTGGGCGAGCCCATTAGCCCCTTGCGGGCCGCCGTTCAAGAACTCGAAGCCTTTGCCCACTTCTGGCGCGGGCGGTTAGACGACGCGATCCAGGTTGGCCAAAGTGCGCTGGCTATCAATGAGCGCCTGGGGGGCTATCCCTTCCTGGGCCAGGATGCAGCAGCGACCGTGGCCCTGGCTTATACCGCCCGGGGCAATTATGCCGCGGCCGACCCCTTTTTCGACGCGCTGCTCCGCCAGGCCCGGCAGATGCCACTCAGCCAGGGTGGAATGACCGGCGCCCTGTGGCTGCTGGGACGGGCACGCTGGCTGCAGGCCTGCACTGAGTCCTTCGGCGCGGCTCAGGCCTGCACTGAGCGCAGCCGCAGTGACAGGCCTGGGCGAAGTGGTCGCCTGGCGGAGGCACGCCAGGTATACGCCCAGATGTGCGCCGCCGAGCACGCCGCTGAACTCCCGGATGCCCCGGCCTCGCGGCTCAGGCTGCAGGGTCTACTGGAACTGGCTGACCGGCGCTACGCGGCGGCTGAGCGGATCCTGCGCCAGGCGGTGGCGCTGGACCAGAAAATGCCGACCGCCACGGTCCTGGGTGGCAGCGCCCGCCTGCTCCTGGCCCATCTGTACCTGGTGTGGGACCGGCCCGAGGTGGCGCTGGCTGAACTCGCGCCGGTGCTGGCCGAGTGCGAGCAGCAGGGTACGCCGGGGCGTGTTCTGGTGGAAGGCGCCGCCGCCGTGCCGCTCCTGCACCTGGCAGTGGCGCGCGGCGTGCATGCCCCATACGCCGCCCACCTGCTGGACCTTCTGAGCGAAGCGAAGAATCTCGTGCCAGAGGAGCCCCGACCAGTGCCCATACCGGACACCGGCGAGACCCTCACCGTCCGTGAGGTCGAAGTCCTGCGCCTGATCGCGGCCGGGGCTGGCAACCGAGAGATTGCCCAACAATTGATCATCGGTGAGGGAACCGTCAAGAGCCACGTCCACCGGATCCTTCACAAGCTGGGCGTGACCTCGCGCACGGAAGCGGCGGCCCGCGCCCGCGATCTACGCCTGGTGTGAACCAGGACTTTCCCACTCACCGCCCTCTACCCAGTTAAATATACCCCCCCCTTTCCACAAAATTCTATCTTTTGATAGACGACATCTTCTCTTCTGTATGGTAAACTAAAGCTGGGATCAGGTCATATGCCGACCTTCGACCCTTGACCTACCCTGAGGCCGACTTTGTTAGATAAACTGCGCGACCAGTTAACCGCCTACCTGGCGCACCATGACGTGTGCATTCTCAGCACGGCGGGCTCAGAGGGCGCCTGGGCTATGCCGGTGCGCTACCATAGCGCTGGTTTGGAAATAGACT
Organism: Chloroflexota bacterium; assembly: GCA_037440585.1. Taxonomy (GTDB): domain Bacteria; phylum Chloroflexota; class Anaerolineae; order Epilineales; family JBBITV01; genus JBBITV01. The sequence goes on along the minus strand of JBBITV010000028.1, from coordinate 479 downwards.
GCCTGGTACCCCGCTGGGCCGACGTGGCGTACTTCCTGGAGCAGGACCCGAGTGTATTGCTGGTGATCCAGGAACCCCCTTCATCCCCCCGCGTAGGGGAGACCAGAGGGGGATTGCGCTGGTTGCAGGTCCAGGGTACTGCCTGCCCGGTCGTTGAGCCCTGTTGGGAGCGCTTACTGCCCGGATGGAAGTCCAGCACTGCGCCGGACGAACTGTTCCGGGTCATCCGCATCACGCCGGAGCGGATGGATCTGTTCGACGAGAGCCGGGGTTGGGGTGCGCGGGAGACGCTGGAGTTGCAGTCAATTGGTCGGGAGGTCAGGTAGTCGGGTAGTCAGATAGTCTGAAAGTCGAGCTGGCGACTGCTTGAATCGAGAGGGAGGATTGAGATGCGTTCTCACATGGGCAGGCTTCTAATCCCATTTGGCTTCTCCGCAGGGCTGATGGTTCTGGCCCTCGGCGCGCTGCAAGGCGCCATG
>JBBITV010000027.1:11901-17173 GCA_037440585.1 Chloroflexota bacterium | reverse complement strand
GCCCGCCTGAGCGTAAGCTTCTTTTGCCGAGCGATAGGCCGCGTCGAGCCAGAGGGGGTCCTCCCGCTCACTGAGAGACACGCTGTCCGTGGCAATGGTCGAGGCCAGGATGCGAATCGGCTTGCTCTTGAACTCGTGGGCGCGCTCCGCCGGGCAGAGAATGACTGTGGCGGCACCGTCGGCCAGCGGCGCGGAGTCCATCAGGTTGATCGGCGTGGCAATCATCTTCGCCTGCCGGAAGGTCTTTTCGCTGATGGGGCTCGGGAACATGGCGTTGGGATTGTTGGCCGCGTTGCGATGGGCGTTGACCGAGAAGATGGCGAAGTCACCCTGCTCCAGGCCGTAGGCGTGCATATACCGTTGCATCATCAGCGCGTTCAGGGTCACGGTGCTGGCGCCCTGCGCCGCCTCCCGGTCGCTCTCGCCGGCCATCGACATGGCCGCCTCAGTCGGCGCGCTCAGCCGCTCCGTCATTTTTTCGACGCCCGTGACGATAACAATGTCGTGCAGGCCGCTGGCGACCGCCTGGTAGCCCACGTGGAGCGCACTTGCGCCAGAGCTGTCCGCCGCCTCGACCTTGATCGCCTCGATCCCGCGCAGGCCGGCGTAGTCGGCAATCGCTGCCCCCAGTTGCTCCTGGTTTGCCAGCACACCTGAAAGCATATTGCCCACGTAAAGAGCATCCGCCGTCTCGATCCCCGCGTCGTCCATCGCCGCCAGGATCGACTCGGCCGCCAGGTCGCGCAAGGCCAGCTCCCAATGCTCGCCTACCCTGGTCTGGCCGATTCCGATAATCGAAACGTCACGCATCAATTCATCTCCAGTTTGCCGCGATATTTTACATAGGTCGCGTAATCAATCTCCACACGACGCTGGACGTAGACTTGCGTCGGCGGCGCCAGTTTGCGGCGCTCCGGCAGCGCACCGGTGACGACGAAGGAGAAAGCATCGCTCCCCGCCCCGGAGCCGAAGCTGACCAGGAGCACCTTGTCGCCGGGCTGGGCTACGTCCAGGATCGCCGTCAGGCCCACCATCGATGCCCCGGCATACGTGTTGCCGATCTGGCCAACCAGCAGCCCCGGCGCAATTTGCTCCTTCGTGAACCCCAACATCTGCGCTGCCTTGCCAGGGAACTTAACGTTCGGCTGGTGGAACACCGCCCACTGGTAGTCCTGGGCGGTGCGGCCCAGCTCGTCCAGCAACTGCCGGGCGGCGCTCAGGGTGTGGTGGAAATAGGCGGGTTCCCCGGTGAAGCGATTGCCGTGCTCCGGGTAATGCTGGTGCGGCCGCCGGAAAAAGTCCGGCGTGTCCGTCACGTAGGACGTGGACGCCTCCAGGACGGCCAGACTCTCAGTCCCCGGGCCCAGGATGAACGCCGCTGCGCCACAACCCGTAGTATACTCAAGATGATCGCCCGGGCGGCCTTGGGCCGTGTCTGCCCCGATGCTCAATGCATACGACGCCATCCCCGCACCGACGAAGCCGATGGCCGCCTGCATGGCTTCGGTGCCGGCCTTACACGCAAACTGCCAGTCGCCAGCGTTCACCTTCGGCCCGGTGCCGATGGCTTCCGCCACCAGCGTCGACGTCGGCTTGACCGCATACGGGTGCGACTCGCTGCCGACCCACACGGCGCCAATCTGCGCCGGATCAATCCCGGCCCGGCGCACCGCGTTGCGCGCCGCTTCGACCGACATGGTCACCACGTCCTCGTCGGGCCCGGCGACGGCCTTCTCCTCGACGGGCAGCCCACCCTCGCCGCCAGCCCACATCCGGGCAATCTCGGCCGCCTTAACCCGAAAACGTGGCACGTATGCCCCGTAGCCGATAATGCCTACTTCACGAATGGGTTTCATCTATAAACTGCCTCCGTATAGACAAAGTAGAATGTTTACTGTCAAACGTCAAACGTGAAACGTCATGCAGTCTCTAGAGAAATATGTCTCACCCTGGGAGATTCGGCCTTCCCTGAACTTCTTGACGTTTGACGCTTGACGTTTCACGCAGTATTTCCTGCGCCCTCGCCAGCCGTATATTCCCCTCCGCAACCAGTTGCTCGGCAACGCGCTCGATTTGCTCCCCGGTCGCGCCGGCGGCGATGGCGATCTGGCGGGCGTGTAGCGTCATGTGGCCCTGCTGGATGCCCTCGGTCGCCAGGGCACGTAGGGCGCCCAGGTTCTGGGCCAGCCCGACCGCCGCCGCGATCTGCGCCAACTGCTGCGCCGATTCGACGGCCAGGATCTTCAATGCCAGCCGCGCCAGCGGGTGCACCCGCGTCGTGCCACCGACGATGCCCCGCGCCAGCGGCAATTCCAGGTAGCCGACCAGATCCCCAGCCGAATCCTGGCGCCACTCGGTGAGCGCCCGGTATTGGCCGGAACGGGCCGCGTAGGCATGCGCCCCGGCCTCGACGGCGCGCCAATCATTGCCCGTCGCCACCACCACGGCGTCGATCCCGTTCAGGATGCCTTTGTTGTGAGTTGCGGCGCGGTATGGGTCAACTTCGGCCAAAACCTGCGCCTCAACGATGCCGCGTACCACCGCCTCGCCCGGCACGCTGTCCCGGGCCAGGGACGACGCGGGGACCCGGCATCTCACCCGGGTCAGGCGGCGGTCGGCCAGGTTGGAAAGGATGCGCAGGTTGACCCGGCCGCCGGTCAACCGGGCAATCATCGGGGCGACCGCTTCGGCCGCCGTATTGACGGCGTTAGCCCCCATCGCATCCCGGACGTCGATGAGTAGGTGAACCACCAGCATGGGTGTCAACACGCGCACTTCGACGTCCTGCGCGCCGCCCCCCAGCGCAACCAGGCCGGGTAGGTGGCGATTGGCCTCGGCCAGAATATCGGCCCGGGCGGCCCGCACAACCGCACCCGCCGCCTCCGGGTCCGGTACGTCCAACACCTGCACCTGGCCGATCATCACGGGCGGATCACTCTCTGCCTGGAAGCCACCGCCATCCCGAGCCAGACGCGCCGCGTGGCTGGCCGCTGCAATCACCGAAGGCTCTTCGACGACCATCGGCACCAGCACGTCGCGCCCGTTAACCTGGAAATTCACTGCAATGCCCAGCGGCAGCCCGTACACCCCAACCACGTTTTCGACCATATGGTCAGCCTGAGCTAGTTCAAGAGCGCAGCCCTCACGGAGGAGGGTCGCCTCGTCGTCAGTCAGGTTGGCCCAGTCACGGAGCAACGCGATACGCTCGTCCAGGCTGAGCTGGTAGAAACCGGGAATACGGGACGTTCTGGTCATAGTGTACTAAACCGGTCACAAATATACCACCGTAGAGCTGTCAAAAGCTATCATCCTGGGGTGAGTCTCGTTTGTTGTTGCCAGCCCCTTGTGCTATACTATAACACCAATAACCAATGTGGAGACGCTCCAAAACCCACAAGAAATTCGAGCGTCCCTTCTGGTCAAGTTAGCCGCTGGTGTAAACAGATAGACCCGAGGGGAGGTAACCGACTATGACGCTTCGGGCTCAAATCGAACCGGCCGTTCAAGAGCGCCAACCCCTGCGTATGACCTACGAGGAATTCCTGGCCTGGGCCAACGAAGACGTCCACGCGGAGTGGATAGACGGGGAGGTGTTCGTCCACATGCCACCCAAAGACCCCCATCAACGGATCGTGGGATTTCTGCAAGCGCTGCTGACCCTGTTTGTTGAATTGCTTGGCCTGGGGGCAGTGCGTATCGCGCATCCGCCCCGGCGGCCCGGGTTGGGAACCAGATGTCTTTGTCGTCACCCGTGAGCACCTTGACCGTCTGACCGAAGACCGGCTGGACGGTCCAGCCGATCTGGTCATCGAAGCCGTATCGCCGGACAGCGTGCAGCATGACCGGATGCGGAAGTTCCGCGCTTACCGTGAAGGGGGCGTGCGGGAATACTGGATTATCGATTCACGTCCGGGCCGGGAGCGGGCTGATTTCTACCGGCTGGAGGAGACGGGCCAGTATGAATTGTTTGCCACCGAGGATGATGAAAAGGTATCTTCAACGGTCTTGCCCGGTTTCTGGCTGCGGCCGGCGTGGCTGTGGCAAGCCGAACCGCCGGAGGTGTTGGCGGCCTTCTTCGAGATGGCGAACCTGCCGATGGAACTGAGGGAGCAGGTGCACCAGGGGTTGCTGGCGGGTCTGCAGGCGGGGGAAGCCCCGGCCAGCGCCGGATCTGACACCGCCAGTTAAGCGGGACGCGAAGGAGAGCGCCAGACGTTGGAAACGTTTGGCTAACGTAGGTGCAAGTCGGTTTGAAACCAACTTTGGAAAACGGAAGAAGGGAGCCACATGAGTCTGCGTATCCACACTCTGGGGCCCTTCCACGTCTACTACGATGGCACCCTGATCCCGGACCCGGCATGGAAAACACAGAAAAACAAGGTCCTCTTCAAGATCCTCCTCACCTATCGTGAGCGCCCTCGGACCAAAGACCAGTTGCTGGAGTGGCTGTGGCCTGACCTGGATCCCGATGCAGCCGGCCGCAACCTCCGGGTAGCCATCAGCCAGTTGCGCCAGACCCTGGAACCCGACCTACCCCGTGGCTCCCACTCCACCTTTATCCTCACCACCGAGCACGGCTACGCCTGGAATACCCAGGCCAACTACTGGCTGGACGCAGAAGACTTCGAACGGCTGGCCAACAGCGGATTGGAGATTGGAGACTGGGGATTGCAGTCTCCAATCTACAATCTCCAATCCGCTGTTCTCCTGTATCGAGGCGACTTCCTGGAAGAGGATCGCTATGCCGACTGGGCCACGGCTGAGCGCGAACGGCTACGGGAGTTGTACTTCACGCTCCTGACTCGCCTGGCCGAGGCGTATGCGCGACAAGGGCGCTACCGCCGCGCCGTCGCCCTGTGCCGGGAGGTACTGGCCGCAGACCGGTGCCGGGAAAGCGTCTGGTGCCAGTTGATGCTCTACTATTACCATGCGGGGGACCAGGTCCTGGCCCTGCGGGCCTACGACGAGTGCCGGCAGGTCCTGGCCGAGGAACTGGGTGTCGAGCCCATGGCCAGCACAGCCGCGCTGGCGAGCCAGATCCGTCGCCGGGCGGTGGCCGACGAGAAACGTTATCCGCCCCCCGCCGCTATTGAGCGCCTCCGGCAGCTTCCGCCCGCGGACAAGCACCCCCAGATCATGTGCCGGGATAATCCCAACGACAACGGCTCGGTACCATCCAATCCTAACGGCGAGCCCTGGTGGGACAGCCCGGACATCTGGGTTCGCAATCAGCCGGATGGTATCCCGGCGCATCAGAATCCTATCGCCGGCC
>JBBITV010000027.1:11108-11888 GCA_037440585.1 Chloroflexota bacterium | reverse complement strand
GTCTACGTGCGGGTACGCAACATCGGGGACTCGACCGTCGACAACATCACGGTACACGTCTACGATGCCCAGGGAGCAGCCAACCTCCGCTGGCCGGACGACTGGGTACCGGAAATCGGCACAGCGACCATTGCCAGCCTGCCGGCCGGCCAAGAGGCAGTGGTGTCTATCCCCTGGATCCCCACAGTTCAGGGCCACTACTGCTTCCTGACCCGCATCGAGGCGCCGGACGACAAGATCACTTTCGATGGCTGGGTGCCCTTTGACAACAACATTTGCCAGCGGAACGTTCAGATTATCGAGGGCGGTACCTCGAGCGCTGGCGTGGGCATGGGCAACCGGGGGCGTGGCTCTGGCTACGGCTCGGTAACCATCAACTCGCGCAACTTCCCGGCCACGGGCAGCGGTACGGTCACTTTCAGCGATCCTGGGCTATTCCAGCGCTGGCAGCAGGCCGGTGGCACAGTGCGCGGCGGCCAGGTGATCACCGGCACCAACTCCATCCGGCTCAACGTACGCCCGCCTACGCCCAGAGTCGCAGCCGACGGAACCTACTTCACACCGGACAACGCGGGCGAGATCGATGTTGTCATTGACCGCATTCCTTTTGAGGGCGAAGAAGTCAGCTCGCTCCTTTTCCAGATCAGTGGTCCCGCCGAGAGCGAGCCACCCACGGTCGACGTGATCCAGTGGATGGATGGTCAGGCCGTGGGGGGCAATGTTATCCGGCCGCGGGTGCTGATCCCGGTCTATTTACCCCTGGTGCTCAAGAACTACTCT
>JBBITV010000027.1:0-11098 GCA_037440585.1 Chloroflexota bacterium | reverse complement strand
CCGTGATCTCCGGCGTACACTCCTGACAAGTCCACAAGCCACCAACGCCTAAGGCGTTGGTGGCTTGTTCTTTAATCTGTTGACGCTTGTTTTGAAGTGTGCTATGATTCGAGTGATGGGGAAGAGTGTCTGAGAAATGGGGCACTCTCTCGCAAGGGAGGCACGCGCGATGACCATCCAGGACATGACCACTCGCGTCACCGAAAACGTGGAGCGGGTTATCGTGGGGAAGAGCAACGTCATCGAGCTGATCCTGGTGGCCTTGCTGTGTGAAGGGCACGTGTTGCTGGAGGACGTGCCGGGCATCGGCAAGACCACTTTGGCCAAAGCTGTAGCCCGATCCCTGAACTGTACGTTTAACCGTATCCAGTTCACGCCGGACTTGCTGCCCTCGGATGTGACGGGCATCTCGTTCTTCAACCAGAAAACCCAGGCGTTCGAGTATCAACCCGGCCCGGTTATGGCCCAGATCGTCCTGGCCGACGAGATCAACCGGGCCACGCCCAGAACCCAATCGGCGCTCCTGGAGGCGATGCAGGAACGCCAGGTCACGGTGGACAATAGGACCCGGTTACTGCCGCGCCCCTTTCTGGTCCTGGCCACCCAGAACCCTATCGAGCTGGAAGGCACCTTTCCGCTGCCTGAAGCTCAACTGGACCGGTTCCTCATGCGCCTGAAGCTTGGCTACCCGACCCGCGACGAGGAAAACGAGATCTTATTGCGCTATGAGCGGGAAGACCCGCTGGATACCCTGGAGCCAGTGATCAGTGCCCAGGAACTCCTGGCGATGGGGCAGGCGCGCCGCCAGGTGCGCGTCGAGCAATCCGTGCGCGAATACCTGATCCAGGTGTGCCGGACCACGCGGGAGCACTCTGCCGTGGAACTCGGAGCCAGCCCGCGGGGGACGTTGTTCCTCTACCAGACCGCCCAGGCCCTGGCGGCGATCCGTGGCCGCGACTACGTGCTTCCGGACGATGTGAAGTACCTGGCGCCCTTCGTGTTAACCCACCGCATCATCATCAGCCCGCAAATTAAGTTGCGGGGACGCACTGGCGAGGAAGTGGTGCGCGGGATCGTAGAGGCCGTGCCCGCGCCGGTGGAAGTTGCCTAGGTTCGTAGTGGGCGCTAAAGCGTCCACTACGAACCTTTGGCCCGTTGTTGCGAGGAAGTCGTGTTTACCGAAACCTGGTTGATACTCGCCATTATGGTCGGCGTCCTGGGCGTCATCTTCAGCCAGGGAGCTCTGCTGACTCTGGGCGTGCTGTTGCTGACGGTGCTTCCTACCGCCTGGCTGTGGGACCGGCTCGCCCTGCGCGCAGTAACCTACGAGCGCCTGTTTAGCGAGAAGCGGGCGTTTGTAGGCGAGACTATCCGCCTGACTTTACGGGTGACCAATCGCAAGCCCCTGCCCCTGGCCTGGCTGCGCGCCGACGACAACTTTCCCGAGGCACTGCCCCTGGTGGAACGGCAACTGGCGCCTTCACCCGTCCCCACCCGGGGCACCCTTTCCAATCTGCTTGCCTTGCGTTGGTACGAGCGCGTTAGCCTGGAGTATCAAATCCAGTGCGCCAGGCGCGGCTTCTACTTCTTCGGTCCGGTGGTCCTCCAGTCTGGCGACATCTTCGGTCTTTTCGAGCGATCCGGCAGAATGCCTCAGATCGACCGGCTCATCGTCTACCCGCGCCTGCTTCCCCTCCCGGAGTTGGGTTTCCCTGGCAAAGAGCCTTTCGGCAATACTACCTCGCGGCAACCCATCTTCCCGGATCCTATCCGCACGATGGGCGTCCGTGACTACCTGCCTGAGGATAGCTTTAAGCACGTCCACTGGAAAGCATCGGCGCGCCAGCAGAAGCTGCAGGTCAAAATCTACGAGCCGACCATTGAGCGGCAGCTCGTCGTCTTCCTGAACATCGCCACGTTCCCGAAAATCTGGATGGGCATCGCGCCGGAGCGGCAGGAGCACGCCATCACCGTCGCCGCCTCCATCGCCTACCATGCCACCCAGCACCGCTACGCCGTGGGGCTCGTAGCTAACGGCAGCGTGCCCGACGGCGACCAATCCATCACCGTGCTCCCCAGCCGGGACCCCAACCAGCTCATGCACATCCTCGAGTCCCTGGCAGCCGTGACCGCCTTCGTCACCGTGCCTATCGAGGAACTGCTCCTGGTGCAAAGCCCGCGTTTGTCGTATGCTGCAACCCTGGTCGTGGTAACTTGCGTGGTTACGGGCGACCTGCTGGCAGCCATGATCCACCTGCGCGACGCCGGACGGCGGCTCGCCCTGGTGTCTCTGGACGAGTCTTTCCAGGACGAGGGGCCGCCGGGGATTACCGTCCACCACCTGCCGGAAACACAGGTAGCCTTCGGCGCGGGACGCTGGGATGACGACGGACGATGAGACTCAACTGGCGCAAGGAGCTCCTGGTCCTCGCGACCCTGGCGATGGAAACCTGCTGGGTATACGCCTGGTTGCGCTTTCTGCTCACAAGTGGCAGCCAACCCCAGTCCTACCTGTCCCTGGCCACTGTATTTGGAACCCTCCTGGTGTCCACATACACTGGCCGGGCGCTGACCGGGTCGATAGAGCATTTGCACTTTCGCCAGGTCATCCTCTCAATATTGGTGGTCGCCGGTGTGCTGCTAGCAATCTGGCACAGCCTGTACCAGGGCACAAGCCTTTGGAACCTGTCGTGGCTCGCGCGTTTCATCACGGCCGTGGGAAGGATCGGCTACCGCGAAACCGTGGCACTAATCGCCCTCGTGGGCCTGTGGTGGCGCGGCCTCAACCACGCCCGGGGGCTTTTCTCAGTGCCAGCCACCGGCTTCCGCTTTCGCCTGGGCGTCGTTGCACTCATGTGGCTCTTCATCGCTGGCATCATTCTGCCCGTACCCTACTTCAACCGCATCCTCTTCCTTTTCTTCACGATAGCCCTGTTGGCGATGGCGCTGGCGCGTATCGAGGAAGTGAGCGCGGCGAATGAGGGGCAGCCGGTACCCTTCAACCGGTTCTGGCTGGGCGTGGTTGTGGGAGCGACTCTGGTGTCATTGCTGGTCGCCGCCACCGCCTCGACTATCTTCTCTCTCTCGACGATCTACCGTCTCTTGAGCTGGATGGACCCTATTTTTAGCGTCCTCGACGTATTGCTTTACCAGTTGTTGGTCATTATCGCACGCCTGTTGGAGCCGCTCATGGCGTTGCTCATCCAGATGGGGCGAGAGGTATACCAGGTCCTGCAGAACCGTCCCCTCGGTCTGCCTGTGCTCACGCCCACGCCAGGTGAATTGCCTCCGGCGGCACCGCCAGAGTTTCTCCAGATCATTCTGAAGCTGCTCCGTTGGATCGTGCTGGTTGCCCTGGGGCTCCTGGCGCTGATCTTGCTGGCCCGCGAACTGCAGAAGCAGCGGCAGCGCCAGCTCGATTTGGTGCCCGAACTGCGGGAGTCAGTATGGTCGGCGGAAGCGTTCCGCCAAGACGTGGAGGCCTGGCTGGACCTGGCCAGGCAGCGCCTGGGGGACCGGGTAAAGCTGCGCTCGCGGCTGCACAAGGCCTACGCCACGGCTACCATCCGCCAGATCTACGGCAGCCTGCTCCGCTGGGCCGCGGAGCAGGGCTACCCCAGGCCGCTCCCTTCCACGCCGTACGAGTATCTCCCGGTGTTGGTTGGAGCCCTGGCCGAGGGTGAGGCGGACGTGCGGGAGATCACCGAGGCCTACGTCCAGGTTCACTACGCGGAAGCGTTGACTTCTGCCGAGGACCTGGCACGGGTACGAAGAGCCTGGGAGCGGGTACAAAGGCTGCATTCAGCCAAAGGATAGGTGGAAGATTGGCCAAATATAGTATCTGGGCTGCCAGATTCGTCATCTTCGTTGCGTTTTTCGACCTGTTTATTCAGTTTCCCATTGTAGCGCCTTATGCTGGGAGCCTCGGAGCTGCCCCAGCCCTGGTCGGCATCATCGTCGCCGCCTACTCAGCGACGAATCTGATCGGGAACTTGATCGCTGGCCTGATTCTGGACCGGTGGGGACGGAAAGGTCCAGTATGGCCGGTCCGCTGAACCGTCTCAGCGACCGAATTGGCCGGTTCGTACCGCTTGTGACCGGCCTTGCCCTGATCGGCAGTGCCCTGCTCATCCTGGCGATCGCTGGCGGCTTCGGCGGTGTCGTGTTGGGGATGGCCCTGTTCGGATTCGGTTTCGGCTTGCTTTTCCCATCGGCCACGGCGTTAGTGAGCGAAGCCACCACCCGACGAGAGCGCGGCGCAGGGTTCGGCATCTTCTATGCCCTTTACTCCCTCGGCGTCGTGATCGGTTCCGTGATCAGCGGCTTGCTGAATGATTGGCCGGGCAGCCTGACCGGGGCGCCCTTCCCGGCCGGCGCAGCCATCGCCATCGTAGCCGCCCCGACTATTTTCCTGGTCAGCCGCCGCACGATTCCCGCTGCCGAGATGCAGCCTTCCATCTGAGAACGAACTGGACCGTCATCGATCAGGGAATTAGAGCCAGCACCAGCCACAACTGGCGGGCTTTAACGAGGATGGGCGCGTTAAAATCGAGCAGGGTCAGCGTAGTGCGGCCAATGGCGGTCCGGCCCACGATCCGCTGGTAGGTCGGACTCCAACGGAAGTGATCCGGCCAGCGATCCGTACGCGGGTTAAACAACCGCGTCACGCGCCTGGTCCGAGGATCGCTGGCCTCGACCTGATTGCTCTTATGGAGGTTACACCGGGGGCACGCGTAACAGAGATTGTCGAGATTCGTCGGGCCGCCACGGGCGCGCGGAATGATATGGTCGAGATGGAATGCCTGAGCAGTAACCTCTTGGGGCGTGTGGCAATATTCGCAGCGGTAGCCCGCGCGCTGCGCCACCTGGCGAATGAGTGCGGGGGAAAACGCGAACACAGAGCGTTACCCGATTAGTTGACGTCTGACTTACGCAGCGCGCGGGCAGTGCGGCGTACGGCACCCGCCAGGCGCGCCCGGTCGATCCGGCCAGATTCGTCGACGAGATCGGGGCGTGTAGCACGGAGGAGTGTCTCAGAGTTCTGGAGAAGCACATCCTCGTATCGGGCGACGAGGCCCTCGAGCTCCTGGCGTTCTTCAGGGGTCAGAGTACCCTCATTGTTCTTCTCCAATAGATCGTCGAGTCGGGTCTGGCTGCTCAAGTCCAGACGACGTAACTCGATCTTGACCTTTGGTTCCTCCCGAAATGACATCGATGTTGTCATAGATTACGACTCATTGTCGTGGGCAATGTTTGTCTCCGCTTCACCGACGGTAGTCCATTACCGTTTCTGCTGCTCCTCCATCACCGACAACTGCCGTGCGACTTCATCAATGGCCACCCGCTGCTTGCGGTATAGATCCGATTCGCTCATCGCCAGGCGGCGGGCAATGTCCCGAACGCGTTCGCCCTTGACGAAACGCATCTCCAGGATATTATAGAGCACCCATTCGCTGGCGGTCAGGCTGCGCTGTCCGTCGGGGCGTAGGGCCTCGATGGCTTGGTCCAGCACAGTGCGCATGGCCCGGCCGGGGTTATAGTTGTTTTCCTCCAGCGCCTGGCGGACGATTTGCAGGCGCAGCAGCGGGCTTTCCGTCAATCGTGGCCCGCCCCAGTAGTGGGTCAGGGCATCCTTGACCCAACTCGCAAAATCGGGACTGTGGATCGGGCTGTCTTCGGCCAGTGTTTCAAAAGGCGGGGCGCCGACGTAAAGCTGCGCGCCACGCACGCGTTGCAACGTCTCAATTTCCGATTGAAGCTGTTTCAGCACCCCGAAAACGCCTTGCTGGAGCCGCCGGTCTTCCAGGGCCATTTCCGCGCGCTCCACCAATGCGATCACGGCGTCGCGTTCGTCCTCGCTTGAGAAAAGCTCGCTGTCCCTGGTCTGGATGCCGAGGATTCCTAGCGGGCGCTGTCGGCGGGCGCCGCCGCGCAAGGGGAGCAGCCAGAAGCCATCCCGCTGGAAAAACTCCTCCCTGCGTGCCTGACCGTCCGGCACCGCCTCGATCCCTGTCAATGTCGAGAGATCGAATCGCGACAGGAAGGCATTGACGGTGGAGCGGGAGCCGCATATTGTATCCAGCCGCAAGCTATTCTCGGTCATCACTGCGACAAAGCCGGTCTCAACCCGCAACCGGTCACATAGCACCGTCAGAATATTCTCCAGAAGCTGGGTCAGGTCCGTGCTGGTTAGCAACCGCTCATCCAGACTGCGCATCCACTTGAGCTCGCCCCAATCGCCCCAGAACACGATCAGGTCGACCAGGGGCTTGCTGAGCATGATGATTACCTGGAAAGTGACGATGCCGCCGACGACGGCGAAAATCACCGTATCGCGCGGCAATCCCAGAAGGCGTTCCACGGGCGGCACCAGCAGCATGAGCATGATGACGCAGGTCCCCAGCACCGGGCCCTGGATCAGGTACTTGATCAACCCGCGCTTGACCACGCGATCGGGCGTGAGCACACCGTGGTACGCCACGCCGTAGGTAACGACCACGGTCATGAGCGAGCTACCCAGGTTGGCCAGCGTTGCCAGCCCGCTGAAAATAATGGGATGCCCGCCAATGTCGGCGAAGGGGCTGGTAGCGATGAGATAGGGGAACACACTCAGGGGCGCCGCCACGGAGACGAACAGGTAGCTCATCCGCCGCCGCGAGGTCGGGGTAAGGCAACGCCGCCAGGCGTGAAAGATGTTGAGTACACCCCAGCCTGAAGCAGCGAAGAAGAAAACCGCATAGCCGGTGAACAGGGGCCCGGGCTTGAAGTAGGCCGCGACTGGCGTCAGCACCATGCCACGCACGACCCAGTCGCCCGTCAGCACCAACACCAGCAAAACCAGGCCGACCAGGTAGCCCAGCCGCACGGCCCATCGCCGCCGCGTCGAGAGTTCGTGGGTCGTGCGTAGCAAGGCATCTGAGAAGTGAAGGTACGCCGCGGGGACCAGAGCGATCCCTAACCAGCGGAACTTCAGCCAGAATTGGGCTGCAGCAGCCCCCTCTACTGTCGAGACCAGTACCGCCCCCGCGTAAACCACCGTCGCAAAGGCCAGCACCGCCGAAAAGGCGCGTGCGACCGCGTTACGAAAGTTGTGGGTCAACAAGTAGGCCAACAGCGAGAATGTCACGATGACATTGGCCGAGGCCACGATCAAGTTGATTCGGTTTAGGATACTAACGAGAGATAGGTCTGGCATCACACATCCCAATGACCAATGCCCAATAGCCTGCCCTGAGCGAAGCGAAGGGACCAAATCCCAAAGCGGTCATTGGGATTTGGTCATGGCCCAGTGATCCACGACGCATATGCAAAAGCCACCACCGTGGCAAACAACAGGCTATCGACCCGATCGAGCATGCCTCCGTGTCCGGGGATCAGGACCCCGCTATTCTTGACGCCCACGCGCCGTTTCAAGAAGGAAACGGCCAGGTCACCTAAGGTGCCCAGCAAGGCCATCGCCAGCCCGACGAGCAGGCCATGCCAGACCGGGATGCCTAACCACGGACTGAGCAGCACGCTCACCAGTGTCCCGGCCACCCAGCCCCCGATCGAACCTTCCCAGGTTTTGTGTGGACTGATCCGGGGCGAAAACAGGCGGTGCCCGAACGTACGGCCGACGAAGTAGGCGCCGGAGTCGTTCACCCAGGTCACCACAAACATCCACATCGTCCAGCCGAAGCCGTTCGGTAGCTCCCGCAGGCCAACTATGTGAGCGCCCAACCAACCAATGTAGATGCCGCCAGCGAGAGTGAGCGCCCAGTCGACCATAGATCGCTCCGTTTCGGGCCGGAAGATCTGCCAGGCAAAAGACAGCATCACTGCCCCGGCCAGTGCCGGTTGAATCAACCGCAGCCCCGGGTAGCGTCCCTGAAGCAGCAATAGTATTACCACGACCAGGCTCAGCGCCAGGGATGGGTGATAGCCGCCACGCGCGCTCATTTGGATGAATTCATAGCTCGCCATGAGAGCGGCAATCAGGACCAGGGCGAAAAACCACACATCACCCAGGTAGGTCGCGACGAGCACCGGGGGTAAGAGTACAAAGGCGCTCAGGAAACGCTCGTGGGGCACCGAACACCTCTATCAGCAGTCGCCAGTAGCCAGACGGTCTGGCTACGGGCTACTGGCGACTGGCGACTGACTCAGGCAACTTCCCGAAGCGGCGCTTGCGCTGGCCATAGGTCCAGAGCGCGCGATACAGTTCATCTTTGTCGAAGTCAGGCCAGAAAGTAGGAGTCGAGTAATACTCGGCGTAGGCAGCTTGCCAGATCAGGAAGTTCGAGAGGCGCATCTCGCCGCCCGTACGGACGATCAGGTCCGGGTCTGGCAGACCGGCTGTACAGAGATAGCGGTTGAATACGGCCTCGTTCACCTCTTCCGCGCGAACGTTGTCGCAGATCATGGCCTGGATCGCGCGCAGGATCTCGGCGCGGCCACCGTAGTTGAAAGCGACGTTGAGAGTAATCCGGGTGTTCGCGTGAGTGAGTTCGACCGCATGCTCGATCATGCGGCACAGTTTCTGGGAGAGGTGGTCATACCAGCCCAGGTGGCGAATCTGGACGCCTTTCTCGTGGAGTTCTTGCAGCTCGCGCTCGAGTACCTCTTCCAGGAGATGCATCAAGCCGCGCACTTCGGGTTCGGGCCGCTCCCAGTTTTCAGTTGAAAAGGCGTAAATGGTCAGGATGGCGACCCCAAATTCCACGCAGCCTTCCAGCACACGGCGGATATTCTCGGTGCCCGCGCGATGGCCGGCCAGGCGTGGCAAACCCCGTGCCTGGGCCCACCGGCCGTTGCCGTCCATGATAATGGCCACGTGGCGGGGGACATTGACCAGGGGAGCGTGGTTGACCATAGGCTCCTTCTTAATTATCAGGTCAAACCTCCATGATCTCCGCCTCTTTGCTGCGCCCTATCTCGTTGATGACCTCGATTATCTTGTCAGTCAATTTTTGCATTTCCTCGCGGCCGTAGTGGAGATCGTCCTCGGTGATCAATCCTTCTTTCTCAAGATCTTGCAAGTCTTTCAAGCCATCCCGGCGGCAGTTGCGCACAGCCACCCGCGCTTCTTCTACTCGCCGGGCAGCTACCTTGACCAGCTCACGCCGCCGCTCCTCGGTGAGCTGCGGGATGGTCAGCCGGATAATTTTGCCGTCATTGTGGGGCGTTAGTCCGAGGTCAGATTTCAGGATGGTCCGCTCGATGGTTGAGAGAGTCGAGGGATCAAAGGGTTTGATGATCAAGAGGCGCGCTTCAGGCACAGCGATGGCCGCGAGTTGTTGCAGCGGCGTCAGGCTGCCATAGTAATCCACCATCAGCCGTTCGACGAGCGCCGGTGAGGCGCGCCCGGTACGGATGGTCGCGAGATCGCCGCGAAGCGCTTCGATGCTTTTCTGCATTCGTTCCTTGGTTTCCTTCAGAACGTCGTCGACCATGCAGCACCTCCGTCCCAGTTAGCTGATCAGCGTTCCCACTTGCTCACCCAGTACAACCCGCTCAATGCTATGTGGATGCCACAGATTGACCACGACAATGGGTAGATGGTTATCCATACAGAGGGAGAGCGCAGTGCTATCCATCACCTGCACGCCCAGTTTGAGGGCGTCGATATAGGTGAGGTGTGAAAAGAGCTCGGCGTCAGGATTCACTTCCGGGTCCTCTGCGTAGACTCCATCCACCTTGGTGGCCTTGATAAGCACTTGCGCGCCGATTTCCATGGCGCGCAAAGCTGCTGCTGTATCCGTCGTGAAGAACGGGTTGCCGGTTCCTGCGCCGATAATGACGACCCGCCCCTTCTCCAGGTGGCGAATGGCGCGGCCCCGAATGTATGGCTCGGCGATGGCCTGCATCGCGATCGCCGTCTGCACCCGCGTCGTCACCCCAATGCGCTCAAGAGCGTCCCGCAAAGCCAGCGCATTCATAACCGTGGCCAGCATCCCCATGTGGTCCGCTGTAGCACGCTCCATCCCATGGGCCAGCCCATCGCGGCCACGCCACAGGTTCCCCGCCCCCAGTACGATGGCAATCTCTGTCTGCAAATCCTTGACGGCCTTAACCTTCTCGGCGACAGTCGTGGCAGCATCAGGATCGATCCCGAATCCGCGCGGGCTGGCGAGTGCCTCGCCACCCAACTTCAACAGAATGCGCCGGTATTTGACCTCATGCATACGGCTCTCCGAGACGCGATGCATGATGCGTGATGCGTAAACGGCTGTCATTCACCATGTGTCACGCATCACGCATCAGTGTATCCTCCCAGCTCAAACCGCGCGAATCGCCTCAAGACAATATTCTCGCCCATTTGCGCGATCTTCTCAGTAATCAGTTGCCCGATGGTGACGTTAGGATTCTTGATAAAAGGTTGTCTCAAGAGAACGGACTCGGCCAGGAAACGTTCGTGGTCGTCTTCCTGTTCCAAAACCGCGGCCGGCACGTCCTCTTCGCGCATGAAGGTTGGATTGGTGGCGACGACCTGCATCGCCAGGTCGTGGGCCAGTTCCCGGAATTGCGGCGTACGCGCGACGAAATCAGTCTCGCAATTCAGCTCGATCAGCGCGCCGACACGGCCACCACCGTGTGTGTACGCTTCGACCAGGCCCTGGCGCGTCTCACGCCCGGCCTTCTTGGCGGCTTTGGCCAGACCGCGCTCGCGCAGCAACTCCACGGCGCGTTCAATCTGCCCACCGGTTTCTTCTAGAGCGTTGCGGCATTCTAACACGCCAGCACCCGTACGCTCGCGTAGCTGCCTCACCATGTCTGCCGTTACTGCCATGCAAATAGTTCCTCCAGATTCCTCTGAGTTCTTGTATCGTCGTCTAGTCGGTCCCGTACTCCGTCCCGTCGTCCTCGTCGTAGACCTCGTCGGGCACAAAGACCCGTTGCGTGGTATCGACCTCGATCAATTCCTCTTCCATTTCCTCAGCCATCACCGACTGGCGAATCAGCCGGCCCTCGATTACAGCGTCGGCCATCTTGCCTGTTATGAGCTTGATAGCGCGAATCGCATCGTCATTGGAGGTAATGACATAGTCTACCGGATCCGGATCACAATTGGTGTCCACCATGGCAATTATCGGGATCTTGATGATATTGGCCTCTTTCA
>JBBITV010000026.1:17490-17727 GCA_037440585.1 Chloroflexota bacterium | reverse complement strand
GGCACGCTTGCTAGAGAAAGAAACCGGGTTTCTTCAAGAGACCGGGTTTCTGGGCGGCTCTACGGGAGAACCGGTCGCCTGGCACATGATCGGCCATCTCCAGCGGCGCAAAGTGCGCGATGCGGTTGAGCTCTTTGGGCTGATTCACTCTGTGGACAGCGTGCGGCTCGCCCAGGAGATTGACAAACGATGTGCGCCGCTGGCAAAGGTGATGCCGATCCTGCTAGAGGTGAACAC
>JBBITV010000026.1:0-17441 GCA_037440585.1 Chloroflexota bacterium | reverse complement strand
ATTGCCCGGCTGCCCTGGGTCAAGATAGTAGGGCTCATGACGATGGCGCCGTTGGTCGCTCAGCCGGAACAGGTGCGGCCGTATTTCCGGATACTACGCGAGCTGCGGGATCGCCTTCGGGATCGCTACCCGCAAGTCACGTGGTGCCACCTATCAATGGGAATGACCGCCGATTTCGAGGTCGCGGTCGAAGAAGGCGCGACGTTGGTGCGGATTGGGCGGGCAATCTTTGGGGAAAGGGTAGCTACTTAACCTTGCGAAGGTTGCAAACCTTCGCAAGACTGAGTAGGGCTGGCCTGTTACGCGGAAAGAGGAGGAGAGGTGTGCTAAGTAACTTGAGGATGGCTTTCCTCGGCACCGGGGTGATGGCCGAGGCCATGATCAAAGGCTTGACTGATAAGGGACTCGTCAAGCCGGAACGGATTGTAGGCAGCGATCCGGTCGCCCAGCGCCGGCAGGAAGTTGAATCGCGCTATCATATCTATACAACAGCGGACAATCGAGAAGCCGTCAAGGGAGCGGACGTAGTGGTGCTATCTGTCAAGCCGCAGGTGCTCCGTGAAGTGCTTTCCGGAGTGCGCGGCCTGATACCCCGCGATGC
This sequence comes from Chloroflexota bacterium, assembly GCA_037440585.1. Taxonomy (GTDB): domain Bacteria; phylum Chloroflexota; class Anaerolineae; order Epilineales; family JBBITV01; genus JBBITV01. The sequence continues at coordinate 16,840 of JBBITV010000026.1, read as the reverse complement.
ACTGATTTTGTCCATTGTCGCTGGCGCGCGGATATCGACCATTGGTCGGGTGGTCCAGCACCGGGCCATTGTCCGGGTGATGCCGAATACGCCAGCGCAGATTGGACAAGGCATGTCGGTCTGGACGGCAACGTCCGAGGTGAGCCCTGCCCAGCGCCGGCAGACCCAGGAAATCCTCAGGGCACTGGGTGAAGAACTATTTGTCGATCACGAAGACTACCTGGACATGGCCACAGCGTTGAGCGGCACCGGCCCGGCCTATGTGTTTCTCTTCATGGAAGCGCTGATCGATGCCGGAGTGCACATGGGCTTCTCGCGCCAGATAGCCCAGCAATTGGTTTTGCAAACGATGCAGGGAGCCGTCGCCTTTGCTCGCCAGTCGGCACGACACCCGGCCGAGCTGCGCAACATGGTGACTTCACCCGGTGGAACGTCGGCTGAGGCGTTGTACCAGTTGGAGAAGGGCGCTATGCGCACCATCGTCTCGCGTGCCGTCTGGGCAGCTTACCAGAAATCCAAGTATCTGGGCGATCTCAGCGAAAAGAAGGCAGAAGAGTGAAATGTCTTACGCGATCATCAATCTCATCCGGCTCTTTTTCCAGTTAATGAGTCTAGCTATCCTGGCTCGCGTGTTACTGTCCTGGTTTAATGTCAATCCATACAACCCGGCCGTGAGCTTTCTATACCAGGTGACGGAGCCGATCCTGGCTCCGCTGCGCCGCTATATTCCGCCCATCGGCATGATCGATATTACGCCGATCATTGCCATCGTCTTGTTGCAGTTCATCGAGCAGTTTGTGCTGATGTTGTTGGCCGGGGCATTGTAAGTTGTGTCAGGGCTGAAGCTGCGCGCTGGACCACAGGGGGTGAGTTTTGTCGTGCATGTGGTGCCGCGGGCAAGCCGCGACGCCGTCGTCGGAGTCCACGGTGAGGCGTTGAAGGTGCAACTCACATCGCCGCCGGTCGAAGGGCACGCCAACGCGGCGCTGCAGGCGTTCCTGGCGCAAATCCTGAAAGTACGGCAGAACCAGGTGGAGATTGTATCGGGGCACACAGGGCGACGAAAAACGGTCCGGGTTACAGGATTGACGGTCGAAGAGGTCGAGGTGCGGTTGTTGTGATGCGTGAAACGTCAAACGTCAAACGTGAAGAATCGTTCACGTTTGACGTTTTACGTTTCTCCCGGTCTACAGTCAAAACGATAGCCCACCCCACGCACGGTGCGCAGGTATTGCGGCCGGCTGGGGTTGTGCTCGATCATTTTGCGGATCCAACGCACGTGAACCTCCAGGGTCCGCGTATCGCCCGTATAGGTAGTATCCCAAACCTCGCGCATAAGGAATTCTCGGCTGAGGATCTCACCCGGGTGGAGCATGAAGGTGTATAGAAGTCTGCATTGCTTGGGGGTCAACTGGTGAACTTGCTCTCCCTGGGTGACCTGACGCGTGTTAAGGTCAAGGTGCAGGTTACCTACCCGTAGGGCTGAGGCGGTATGGGTCGGATTTCGCTTGACTGAGCGTTGATTCTCGGTCATATTATGGTTCCCCTGCTTGGGCTGTCCCAGGGTCGAAAACTGTCGCTGACGGCGGTGCCGCAGGCGAACAGCGACACAGACGCATCGGTCTGGCCCAACAGGCGGCGCGGCGCACGCGGGCTCAAGAGGGTGCCAGAGGCGAAAAACCAAAGGGCGCTTGAGTTTGCCTGGAATGTTGGCGAAAACCACAAGGCTTGCCTTCGCCTAAAAGAGGTAAAATTTATTATAGCACGGACCTATTGATTAAGCAATAAGCCCTGAAGTGAGCGGAGTGTGCCCAAGGGGTCTATAGAGGTCAGAAGGGGTCAAAAGGGATAATTCATAGGGCAATCGTAGGGTAGGCTTGCAGCTTGCCTTTTGCGTCTTAGACCTGATTCCCAATCACTAATTCCCCGCGTAGAGAATTCGGCCACAGTTGTTGCAGAAGGCCAGGATCTCACCCTGGCGCGCCCGCTGCGCCTCAGACGATGGGAAGGTCATTCCACAACCGTGGCACAGCAGCCCGGAGAATGTTGCCACAGCGCGACCAGCTTTCTTACGCCGCAGTTCTTCATAGATGCTCAGTTCACGATCGGGCACCTGGCTGGCCAGTTCCGCCCGCGCGGCCCTGAGGTCGACGAGGCGGGTTTTGAGCGTTTCGTATTCTGCCCGCATCCGGGCCTGGGCTTCTTTCCATGCCGATTCGATTTCAAGGCTCTTGATACGTAGCGTGGCAACCTGGTTTTCGACCGTCTCGACCTCGAGCAGATTTTCGAGCACCTCATCCTCCTTAGCCGACAAGGTGCGCTTCATGGCTTTGACAGCCTCCTCCAGTCCGGCGAGTTCTTTAGGGTTTCGCACCCGCCCGCCGTAGAGCTTCTCCTCCTCTTGCTTGATTTTCGCCTCCAGGTCGCCAGCCTCTATTTCCTGACGGCGTAGTGTCTTGCGCAGGTTGTTGAGCCTGGCTTCCGCCGCTGCCAGTGCCTCACGCGCCGACCGCAGCGCCTGAGTTTCTCCAAATTGTGCCTCCAGAGTTCGCAGCCGGCGCGTTTTCTCCTCGCTCTCGAGATCCAGGACCTGCAGGCGATATAGAATTCCGGCGCTGCTCATGCTTGTCTTTCCTTTCCAGTTAAGGTGCGACGCACTTGGAGAAGTGCGTCGCACCTTTCAAAATCTGATTCAAAACAAAATCGGCGGGCAGCCTCATGGCCCCCGCCGACGGTGCTCACCAACGCCGGAAGAAACGCACCAGCGCCAGCCCGGAAATAAACCCGCCAATATGGGCAAAATAGGCGACGCCGCCAACATCAGGCATCCCAAGTGACAGGACGCCGCTAAAGAGCTGGATTAAGATCCAGTAACCGAGCAAGATGATGGCCGGCACGCGGACGATCTGAATAAAGATAAAAAACACCAGCGTCTCGATCTGTGCCTGGGGATAGAGCAAGATGTAGCCGCCCAGCACCCCGGCGATGGCCCCGCTGGCGCCGATGGCGGGGATCCGCGAAGCAGGGTTGACGAAGATCTGTAAGGCAGCCGCGCCCAAACCACAGAGCAGATAGAACACCAGGTAGCGCGTCGTCCCCATCACGTCCTCAATATTGTTCCCAAAGATCCACAGATAGAGCATGTTGCTGCCAAGGTGCAACCAGCCGCCATGCATGAACATGGCGGTCAGGATGGTCAGATAGATTGGAACGATGTTCGGCGGGGGGGTGTCAACCCCGTTTGTAATTTGATAAGGCACCATCCCGGCTATGTAGAAGAAACGTTCCAGGGTCTGCTGAGAGACGGCTTGCAGGCTAAGCTCGTAGAAGTACACCAGCACGTTCAGACCGATCAGGGTGATCGTCACGAGCGGGAAGTGCCGGGTCGGGTTGAGGTCACGTAGCGGGATCATTAACAAGCCTTTGCATGAAGGTAGACAGGCACCTCGCCTGAACATCGCGAAAGCGCCTCTCCAATTGTACTATAATCGTGATGATCACACAAGTTTGCCTTGCATTATCGCCTGATTGGGCTTAAAATAGGGCACCAGGAGCCACTATGCACACTGTTGTGATCCTGCCCACGTACAACGAAGCCGACAACATCTGGGCATTAGTCGAGTCTATCCTCAAGCTTTCAGTAAATTTCCAGATTGTCATTGTAGACGACAATTCTCCAGACGGTACCGGCCAGTTGGCAGATGAACTGGCGTGTACCTACCCAACGGTCGAGGTGATTCACCGGCCTGGCAAACTCGGCCTCGGTACCGCCCATATTGCTGGCTTCAAGCGCGCATTGGCACTGGGTGCCGATCGTATCCTTACGATGGATGCGGACTTTTCGCATCATCCAGACTACATTCCCCAACTGATCGAGTTGACCCGTTCCACCGACGTGTCCATCGGCTGCCGGTATATCGACGGAGGTGGGACGCGCTACTGGGGGCTGGGCAGGCGCGCATTGAGCCGAGGCGCCAATGCCTTTGCACGCATGGCGCTGGAGCTCCAGGTGCACGATTGCACTGGAGCGTTTCGCTGCTTCCGGCGCGAAGCGCTGGAAGCCCTCGACCTGGATAGTATTTTCTCCGAAGGCTACTCTTTCCTGATCGAGATGATTTACCGCTGTGAGCGACAGGGTTTCCGCATCGGCGAAGTGCCAATCATCTTCGCAGACCGGCGGCACGGCCAATCCAAGATCTCGCGCCAGGAGATCTTCAAGGCAATGTATACTGTATTCCGCCTTGGCTGGGAGAAGCGCTTTCAAGCACCCTTTCCCCTGACTTTGAAGGGCATGAGAGAGTCTCGCTACGATGCGTGACCGGGTTCACCTGAGAGCTGGTCTGCGTCGGCTGCCGCCGACGCTGCTCAACTTGCTGTATCCACCCCGCTGCGTCGGCTGCCGCCGGTTAGGGGACTGGCTTTGCCCGGCATGCCGGGGCCAGATTGTGCCGATCAAGCCCCCCTGGTGCCCCTGCTGTGGTCGGCCAATGACCCGGGTGCAGCTATGTAATGTTTGTCGGGATACCCCATCCGCCATGGATGGCATCCGTGCCGTAGCTTACTATGAGGGCGTGCTCCGCTCTGCAATCCATCGTTTCAAGTATCGCAACGGCCAGGCGCTGGCCGCGCCCCTCGGCGATCTCCTCGTTAACTACCTGGCCGAGTATCCGCTGCAAGTGGACGTGATCGTTCCAGTTCCACTCCACGCCCGGCGGCTGGCCGATCGCGGCTACAACCAGTCAGCCCTACTGGCAGCGCACCTGAGTTGTGCACTCGGCTGGCCCTCCGTCGAAGGCTCCCTGGTGCGGACACGCTATACGCAGCCCCAAATGGAGCAGCCCACTAGTGAGGCCCGGCGCCAGAATGTTCAGGATGCCTTCGTCTGCCAGGATGACCGCCTGGCCAATGCCCGGGTGCTCCTTATCGACGACGTCTACACCACGGGGGCGACGCTTCAGGCGTGCGCGCAGGCGTTACGCCAGCGCCAGGTGCAATCAGTCTGGGCTTTGGCGCTCGCGCACGGGAGGTGATTGACTTTCTCCCGACCCCAGGCTATAATCGAACTACCAACCTGGCGCGTGTCTGGATGATGAGAGAGCTCTGCAATTATCCTGGCCGCGCACAACCCTGCTTACGTCCATCAGAAAGGAGAATGGTTGGATGGAATTACTTGTCAATACCCGCAATCTCGAGTTGACCGAATACCTGCGCCAGTACGTTGAGAAAAAAATCGGCAAACTGGATCGCTATCTCCCGTCAATCGTCGAAGCACGTGTGGAACTGGCAGCCGAGGATACCAAGACTGCCGGCGAGATTTACATTGCCCAGGTCACCCTGCGCGCCGATCGCACTATCCTGCGCGGTGAGGAGCGCACCCACGACATCTTCTCCGCCATTGATGCCGTGTTGGATAAAATGTACCGTCAGATTGTGCGTTACAAGGGTAAGCGCCAGGACCGTTTCCGTGGCCGGGCGGAGATGCCACCAATCCCGATGGAAGAGGTGGGGGAGATTGAGGAGGAACTGGCCGGCCGTATTGTCCGGCGTAAGCGGTTCCAGGCCTTGCCGATGGACGAACAGGAAGCTATCGAACAGATGGAGCTGCTCGGTCACGACTTCTTTGTGTTCAACAATGCCGAGACCGGTCAGATTAGCGTCGTATACCGGCGGAAGGATGGTAACTACGGTTTGATCGAGCCGGAGTTGGCGTAGGCACAGTACACTCCAACTTGTATCAGCGCCACTGGCGTCAACAGATAAGCGGATAAGGAAACGGATAAACGGATTGTCTGGACTTCATACGTTTATCCGTTTTCTTATCCGTTTATCCGCCGGCACCATTTGCACCCCCCTGCCCTTGCACGTATAATTCCCTGGTTGATTTGTTTCACTCAGGAGCTTGCATGCAACTTGAAATTTATACCGATGCCAGCGGGTTCGCCACGCTGAAAGAAGAATGGAACGCCCTGCTCCAACGCAGCGTCAGCAACACTCTTTTCCTGACGTGGGAGTGGCAGACCGTCTGGTGGCAGTACCTGGGCGAAGGCGACCTGTTCGTCGTCGCGGGCCGGTCAGAGGGCGAGACGCTGGCCGGAATTACAGCTCTGTTCCGCTCAAAGGCTGCCGATGGCGCCCGCGAGTTGTCGTTCGTTGGTTGTGTTGACGTGTCTGATTACCTCGACCTTGTCGTTGCCCCAGAGCACCTCGAGGAGTTCTCCGTGGCGTTGCTGGACTGGCTCGGTAGCCCGGATGCGCCAGCCTGGGATCGCCTGGCCCTGTGTAACATCCCCGAGTTCTCGCCGACTTACAGCCGGCTGGCGGAGCTGGCCCAGGCGCGCGGTTACCAGGTCAAATTAGCCGTGGACGACGTCTGTCCGCTGATCAACTTGCCATCTACCTGGGATGAGTATCTGGCAGGACTGGACAAGAAGGAGCGTCACGAAATCCGGCGCAAGATCCGCAAGGCCGAGCGCGAAGCTCAGATTGATTGGTATATCGCCAGCGACACCGCAAACCTGGAAGCGGAACTGGACGATTTCCTGGTACTGCACGCGCGGAGTAGGGTCGAAAAACGCAGATTTATGGACGACCGGATGCACGCGTTTTTCCACGCATCCTCCCGCGTACTGGCCGATCGGGGTTGGCTGCAACTGGCCTTCATCCGCTGTGACGGGCGCAAAACGGCCAGCATGTTGAATCTTATCTATGGGGATACCGTACTCGTTTACAATTCCGGTTACGACCCCGAAGCCTTTCCTTCATTAAGCCCGGGTATTGTCTTGCTGGCTTACTGTATCCAGCACGCGATTGAACACGGCCGCAAAATCTTCGACTTCCTGCGAGGTGACGAAGACTACAAGTATCGCTTCGGGGGAAAAGACACCCGGGTATTCCGCCTGACTATTACTCGGAGGACTTCAGAGGACCTCGGGGGAACTCGGGGGAACTCACATTCCCCCCGAGTTCCCCCGAGGTCCTCCGAATTCCCCTGAGTTCCCTTGGAGTTTAGCGATGAAACGGATTGCCATGTTGTCCGTGCATACCTGCCCCCTGGCTGCCCTTGGCGGCAAGGAGACCGGTGGGATGAATGTCTATGTCCGCGAGCTGAGCCGTGAGCTCGGACGGCGCGGCTACCTGGTTGACGCTTTCACCCGGTCTCAGAACCCGGAGATTCCGCACATCGCCAACACTGACCTGGGGCCCAATGTGCGCGTGATTCACATCAAGTGCGGCCCCGAGTCGCCCTATCCGAAGGAGCGTGTTTGGGATTTTCTGCCCGAATTCGTAGACGGGATGCGCTGTTTCATGAACGACGAGGGCACCCACTACGATCTCTTTCACACCCACTACTGGTTGTCCGGCGCCGTAGCGCAAGGTCTCCAGCCACTGGCCCCAACGCCCATCGTCCACATGTTTCACACCCTGGGTCAAATGAAGAACCTGGTCGCGCAGACGCCCGAACAGCGCGAGATCGGTGCGCGCACCTACGTCGAAGCACAGATCATGGATTTCGCCGACCGGATTGTCGCGGCGACCCCGCGCGATTGCGAGCAGATGGTGGCCTTGTACGGCGCCGACCCGGCGAAGATTGCCGTGATCCCGCCAGGCGTCGATCTGGAACTTTTCCGCCCGATTCCCAAGGCCGAAGCCCGCGCACGCATCGGGCTGCCCAGGGACGACAAGCTCATCCTCTTCGTCGGCCGGATCGAGCCGCTGAAAGGAATCGACACGCTTATAGAAGCCGTCGCCATCGCCTTTCGCCACCACAACGAGTTGCGTGGCCACGTGTGCCTGGCGATTATCGGCGGCGATGTCGGCGACGATCCGTCGAAAATGAGCACGGAGATGAACCGCCTCCAGCGCCTCCGTACTGAGCTCGGAGTCGAGGACCTGGTGACCTTCCTGGGCAAGCAATCTCAGACGGACCTGCCTGACTACTATTCGGCCGCCGAGGTACTCGTCGTCCCTTCGCACTACGAGTCCTTTGGCATGGTGGCCGTCGAAGCGATGGCGTGTGGCACGCCGGTCATCGCCTCAAACGTCGGCGGGCTATCCTATATCGTCACGGATGGCCAGACGGGCCACCTGGTGCCGGAGAAGGACCCCTTGTGCCTGGCGGATCGGCTGGAGCATCTCCTGGCGGAGGTCGAGCTGCGGCGCGCTATGGGCCGCCGGGCGGTGCAGGTCGCCCAGCAGTATGCCTGGCCGCGTATTGCAGATGAGATTGAAGAATTGTATACCCAGGTATGGGCGGGCAAACCGCGATCATTCGATGCGCGGAGTGTAGGGGCGAGGCAGCCAGGCAGAGCGGTAGTGCGATAGGAGCTCGGCGTGACCCGACAGACACCCAGCCTGGCCCGTGCTGCCAGCATCGTCATGATCGCCTTTGTATTGAGCCGCGCGCTGGGCTTGCTGCGGGAGATGGTCATTGGCCGGCAGTTTGGCACGAGCCCGGAGCTGGATGCCTACCTGGCGGCCTTCCGAATCCCCGATTTTCTGTTCTACCTCATCGCCGGCGGCGCCCTTGGCTCTGCGTTCATCCCTGTCTTTACTACCCACCTGGCGGAGAAGAAAGAGGACGAAGCCTGGCGGCTCGCCAGCGCGATCATGAATCTCGTCGCGCTGGCCGTGACCGTGGCCGCGCTGGTTGCCGCCATTCTGGCCCCTATCCTGGTCCGATACATCATCGCGCCCGGCTTCCAGCCCGCCCAACACGCGCTCACCGTCGAGCTCGTGCGAGTGATGATGATCTCCACCGTCCTCTTCGCTATCAGCGGCCTGTTGATGGCAATCCTCAACTCATACCAGCACTTCACCCTCCCCGCCTTCGCCCCAGTCGTGTATAATCTGGCCATTATTTTCGGCGCGCTGGTCCTCGCGCCATTGCCAGGCATGGGTATCCATGGCCTGGTCGTCGGGCTGGTGATCGGAGCGATCTTGCACCTGGGTATCCAGGTGCCGGCCCTGGCGCGCCATGGCGGTGCCTACTGGCCGATCCTGGGACTCGATCTGCCCGGCGTGCGCGAAGTGGCTCAACTTATGGGGCCGCGCGTGCTAGGCCTGGCGGCGATACAAATCAACTTCATCGTAAACACCGCCCTGGCATCGACGTTACAAGAAGGAAGTGTGGCCGCGCTAAACTACGCCTGGCTCCTGATGTTGCTCCCCCAGGGTATCTTCGCCCAGGCCGTCGCCACCGTCGCCTTCCCAACCTTCTCAGAGCAGGCAGCACGGGGCGAAACGGCCGAATTGCGCCACACATTGTCCAGTCTCCTGCGGCTCATCCTTTTCCTGACGATTCCGGCCAGCGTCGGCCTCTACCTGCTACGGGCGCCGCTCATCCAATTGTTACTTCAGCGCGGCAACTTCACGCTGCAATCGACGGAGATGACCGCCTGGGCGCTCCAGTTCTACGCCCCGGGTCTGTTCGCCCACTCGGCGGTCGAGATCGTGACCCGCGCCTTCTACGCCCTGCACGACACGCGCACGCCGGTCGCCATAGGCGTCGGGACGGTATTCCTGAATATTCTCCTCAGCCTGGTGCTCATCGGCCCACTGGCCCACGGTGGGCTGGCGTTGGCAAACTCAGCGGCGACAATCCTCGAGGCCCTGGTCCTGGTCCTGATCCTCCGGTTGCGCCTGGGCGGGTTGGAAGAGTGGCGCCTGCTGTACTCCCTGAGCCGGACTGTCCTGGCGGCAGCGCTGATGGGGGTAGTCATCTCCGAGACCGCAGCAGCTCTGAACGGTTACTCGGCCATCGTGCTGGTGACGGTGAACATGGCGCTAGGCGCCATCGTCTTTGTCGTAGCGTCGTTCCTCTTCGGCTCGGAGGAAGTAGCCAATATCAAATCTCAAATATCAGCTATCAAATGACCAATGACCAAATCCCAAATCCCAAATGTCAAATAGCAAATACCGACCTTTTTGGGATTTGGTCATTGATCATTGGTCATTGGTCATTGCCAAGCTGCTGTGGTATAATTCCGCCTGGACTTTTCCACCCTCGTTCCGATGGGATAGCAGCTCAACCGCCGTCCCATCGGAGACTTTTGGTGTCAATTCTCCAAGTGGAGGAAATATGAAGGATTATAAAGTTGATCAACTGCGCAATGTAGTCCTTCTCGGCCATGGCGGTTCGGGTAAGACCTCGCTGAGTGAGGCTATGCTGTTCGATTCCGGCGCGACGACGCGCTTAGGCAAGGTGGAGGAGGGCACGACCGTCTCCGATTTCGATCCAGAAGAGCAACGCCGGCGCATTTCGGTGAACACCTCGGTGATTCCGGTTGAGTGGAAGGACCACAAGCTCAATATCCTGGATGCCCCGGGCTACGCTGATTTCGTAGGCGATGTCAAGGGCTCGGTGCGCGTCGCAGACGCCGCTGTTATTGTGGTCGACGCATCGGCTGGTGTAGAAGTAGGTACTGAGTTGGTGTGGGGTTATGTCGAGGAGACGAACCTGCCTCGCGTAGTGTTGATGAGCAAGCTCGACCGTGAAAACACCAGCTTCGACCGGAGCCTGGCGCAGGTGCGCGAGGCATTCCACGGCAATTTTGTCCCCCTTCAGATGCCCATCGGCAGCCAGGCTGATTTCCAGGGGGTGGTTGATCTCGTCACGATGACAGCCTATCTGGGGCCAAAAGGCAACCTGGGCGACGTGCCCGCCGATTTGCAGACCCAGGCCGCGACCTACCGCCAGCACCTTATCGAGCTTGCCGCCGAGGGCGACGACGAGCTAATCATGAAGTACCTGGAAGGCGAAGACCTGACTGAGGACGAAATTCAGCGCGGGCTGCGCATAGGGATCAAAAAAGGTAGTATCATCCCGGTCCTGGCGAGCGCGGCAACTGCCAACGTCGGAATTCAGGCTTTGCTCGACGCTATCATCAACTACCTGCCCTCGCCGGCCGGGATGCCGCCCGTGGAGGCCACCAATCCGGCGACCGGCCTCAAAGAGACCCTGACGGCAGTCGATGCCGGACCCCTCGCGGCGCTGGTCTTCAAGACGGCCGCTGATCCGTTCGTCGGCAAGCTGACTTACTTCCGCGTCTACTCAGGTACTATCGAATCCGGTGTCGGCGTATTTAACGCGCGCGCCGGCCAGGACGAGCGTGTGGGCCAAGTTTATGTTATGCGCGGGAAGGAGCAGATCCCCGTGCCGCGCATCGGAGCTGGCGACATCGGTGCCGTGGCCAAGCTGGCCGCCACCACGACGGGCGACACGCTGTGCGACCGGACGCACCCGCTCGTCCTGGAGGGGATCGAATACCCGAATCCGCTCTACGCGGCGGCCATCATGCCCAAAACCAAAACCGACCTGGACAAGCTGAGTCCAGCCTTGGCCCGGCTCACGGACGAGGACCCGACGTTGCGGGTGCGGCGCGAAATCGAAACCGGCGAAACCATCCTGTGGGGCATGGGCGAGTCACACATCGACGTTGCCGCCCGGCGCCTGCAGCAGAAGTTCGGGGTGAATATCACCACCGATGTGCCCAAGATTCCGTATCGGGAAACGATCACCAAGACCGTGCAGGCCCACGGCCGGCATAAGAAACAGACCGGCGGGCGCGGGCAATTCGGGGACGTGTGGATCCGCTTCGAGCCACTGCCGCGTGGGGCCGGCTTTGAGTTCGTCGATGAAATCTTCGGCGGTGCGGTTCCCCGCCAATACATTCCAGCGGTCGAGAAGGGGTTGCGGGAAATCATGGAGCGCGGCATGGTGGCCGGTTATCCTACCGTCGACTTCAGGGCGGCGCTTTACGACGGCGGCTATCACGCGGTCGACTCGTCGGAAATGTCGTTCAAGCTTGCGGCGCACCTGGCCTTCAAAGAGGGCATCCCGCAGGCCAACCCGGTGCTCCTCGAACCCATCATGAACGTGGCCATCACCGTGCCTGATCAGTACACCGGCGACATCATGGGTGATCTCAACACCCGGCGCGCCCGCGTCCAGGGCATGGACCAACAGGGCACCAAGAGCATCATCACTGCCCAGGTTCCCCTCGCCGAGCTTCAGCGCTATGCCACCGACCTGCGCTCGATGACCCAGGGACGTGGTATCTTCACCATGGAGTTCTCCCATTACGAAGAAGTGCCGGCGCACCTGACGCAGCAGATTGTGGAACAGGCGAAGCGAGAGGCGGAGAAGGAATAAACCGTTGAACGTTGAACGTTGAACGTTCAACGTTCAACGTTCAACGTTCAACGTGCTAGCGCCTCAGGAGGCGAGGATGATCCCCAAGGATTTCCCCGGCCGTGGCAAGGTGGCTGTTCTGCGCACGCGACCCGAGACAGTGCTGGAAGACTACGCCCGCCTTATGCACTTGGCCAGTTACGAGCAGGCGCTGCCGAAGGGCCACGACACGTTCCTGAAGATTAACATTTCCTGGCAGACGTGGTACCCGGCCTGTTCGTCTGCACCGTGGCAGGTGGAAGGCGTAATCAAGACGCTGCTGGCGGACGGTTATCCGAAGGAGTCGCTCAGCGCGGCTCACAACCGGACGGTGGTGGTGGACGCCTACGTTGGGGAGCGCAACAACGGCCACAAGGTGGTGACCGACCGCTACGGCATCCGCAACCTGCACCTGTACGAGCCCCACGTCGAGTGGGTGCGCTACGAGCCGAAGACACCTTTGCTGGTCCTCAACCAAGTCTATCCCGACGGAATATTACTGCCAAAGCCATTCTTTAACCGCAATATCATTCAAATGCCGACGGTCAAGACCCATGTCTTCACAGTCACTACGGGGGCGATGAAGAATAGTTTCGGTGGGCTGCTTAACGAAAAAAGGCACTTCACCCACGCCGTCATCCACGAGACCGTCGTGGACCTGCTGGCGATCCAGCAAGAGATTCACTCCGGCCTGTTCGCCGTCATGGACGGCACGTTCGCGGGCGACGGTCCCGGCCCGCGCGCGATGCGCTGGCACGAAAAAGACGTGATCCTGGCTTCCGCCGACCAGGTCGCCATTGACGCGATTTCCGCCAAACTGCAAGGCTTCGATCCCATGTCCATCAAGTTCATCCGCCTGGCCCACGAGCGCGATCTGGGCGTCGGCGACCCGCGGGAGATCGAAATCGTGGGCGACGCCGAGGTGTTGCAAGAGAACTGGGGCTTCACCGTGGAGGACACCTTCGCCAGCCGGGGCCAGAAGCTGATTTACCACGGCATGCTTAAACCGTTTGAGAGCCTGCTGCTGCGTACGCCGGTCGTACCCTGGTCCTACATCGCCTCACGCGCCTACCACGATGTGTACTGGTATCCGAATGTCGGCAAATACCGGGTCGCAGAGGCATTGAAGACGAAGTGGGGTCGGCTATACAAGACCTATGTCCCCGGCGAGCCGGAAGACGATGGCTTCTGGCGCCGGGCGGCGCTGTATACCACCGTTGGAACCGGCCTGGGACTGGCCGGGGCGCTGGCAGCCACGTGGCTGCGGCGGCGGAACGGAAGGTGACAGGGTGACAGGGTGACAAGGTGATAAAGTTCACCCTGTCACCTTGTCATCCATTCACACCAAGTTTTCGATCCGTGGAAACCCTCGTCGTTCTTCTCCTGTCACTGCTCTCTGGCGTCATCCCGACCGCCGTTTACGCTCTCATTTTCTGGTGGCTCGACAAATACGAGAAAGAACCCTGGTGGCTGCTATCGGCTGCCTTTTTCTGGGGTGCCGTGCCGGCGGTCATTCTATCTGTCCTGGCCGAGGTGCTGCTTGGCAACCCGGCGGCCGCTCTTGGCCCGACTGCGGCGAAACTGATTGAAGCCGGTGTCATCGCACCGGTCGTCGAGGAAGTGGTAAAGGGTCTCGCCCTGGCCGGCATCTTCTGCGTAGCGCGCCGTGAACTGGACGGCGTCCTCGACGGTGTGATCTATGGCGCGCTCGTCGGTTTCGGGTTCGGAATGACCGAAAACGTGTTCTATTTCCTGGGCTCTTACGCCGACGGCGGCTGGATCGATTGGGGGGCTGTGGTCTTGCTGCGCGCCACCGTTTTTGGCCTCAACCATGCCTTTTTCACCGGGCTAACCGGAGCTGGTGTTGGCCTGGCGCGCCTGAGCCGAAGCTGGTGGCAGGGTGGCCTGATCGGAATAGCCGCCTTGGGCCTGGCTATCCTGTTCCACGCCGCCCACAACATTTTCTCCTCCATGGCTGAGACCAATCCTCTCAGCCTCGGCGTTACCCTGCTGGCCGATTGGGGCGGGGTGTTGCTTATCTTTGTCGTCATTCGGCTGGCCTGGCGGGATGAACGAGGGTGGATCAGCCGAGAGCTGGCTGAGGAAGTGGCTAGGGGCGTGTTGTCGCAAGCGGAATTTGACACGGCGTTATCGTACCGGCGCCGTCTGGCCGCGCAGGCCCGCCTGATGTTGACCCACGGCTGGAGTCACAGCCGGCAGTTTGGAGTGCGGCTGCAACTCGCCACACGCCTGGCGTTCAAGAAGCACCAACTGCGGACCTTAGGGCGCGAGTTAGATGTACAGACGGAGATCGAGCGCCTGCGGGCGGCGCTGCGTGAAGGATAGCTCACGCAGCAAATTCTCGATCTGCTCGAGCCCGGCGCGGAGGTATTCTGGCGGCGAGCCGTATCCGATGCGCAGATAGCGGTCCATTCCGAAGTGGTCACCGGGGACGATGAGGACGCTCTTTTCGTGCAGCAACCGCCCTACAAGGGCTGTCGAGTTGATGTCCAGGTGGTATTTCAGGTAGGCGATAGCCCCGGCGGCCGGCGGGATGAGGCTGAACAGATCGCCGTGGGCGTTGATCCACTGTTCAAGAAGTGGGTAGTTGGCGCGCAGGATGCTACGGGTGCGTTCAATGATCTGTTCCTGGGTGCCGGGCGTTAGAGCGGTGCGGGCGAGGAGGTCGCTGAGTGCGCCGGGGCTAATGGTCGTGTAGTCGCGGTAGGACCATAGCCGTGTTGCTTCTTCCGGCGGTGCGACGATCCAGCCGATACGCAACCCGGGCAGGCCGTAGGCTTTCGACAGCCCGGCGGTGCATAGCACGCGCTCGTAACGGCCCCAGAAGGTCGGCGTGGTCTGGCCGTTACGTTCAGCGCCCCGGTAGACCTCGTCGGCCAGCAGCCACGCCCCGACGCGCCGGGCCTCCGCCACAATCGCCTCCATCGCTTCCTCGCTCAGCACAGCACCCGTCGGGTTATTGGGGTTGCAGACAGCGACGAGTTTGGTCCGCGCAGTCACCGCGCGGCGCAACTCGTCAAGATCCGGTCCCCAGTTCAATTCCTCGCGCAGCCGGAACGGCCTGACCGTGGCGCCGAAGCCGCGCGCCGCGCCCCAGATTTGCATGTAGTTGGGGAACATCAACACGACCTCGTCCCCAGGCTCGACGAAGCCCCAGATGCAGACAAAGTTGGCTTCCGAGGTGCCGTTGGCGACCAGGACGTTGCCGGCGGTCGCACCCGGGTACAGCCGGGCGATCAGTGTGCGTAGCTCCTCGCTGCCGTTGGACTGTGGGTAGACCAGCTCTTGGTCGAGGAGGCGTTGCTGGGCAGCCGGGTCGGCCAGCAATTCGCGCACGGCCAGCGGGTGCACGCCACTCTCAGACAGGTTGTAGCGGACACGGTTCTCCCACGTGGATTGCATCCGCTCCATTTGGAAGAGGTCGAGTTTCAAGTTCCGGCTCCTTTTATGGACGACAGACGACGGACGACTGAAACTGGCTGTCCGCCTGTCGTCCGTCGTCTGTCGTCTGTCGTCCGTCGTCGCTTAGTCGCGCAACAAAACTGGGTTAAATCTCGTGTCGTAATCGTAAACGTCTATTCCCTCGATCCACTTGAGCCGGGTGACAATGGCGTAGGTCAACGGGGTGGCGACGATTTCGTAGCCGGTCTTGAACAGCCACTGGGTGATAATCGCCGTCACCAGACCCTCGGGCGGGATGGTGCCGACGAAGGCCAGGGTGATGAACACCAGCGAGTCGAGCCCCTGGCCGACCAGGGTGGACCCGACGGTGCGCGTCCACAGCCAGCGGCCCTGAGTCGCGATCTTCATCTTTGCCAGGACGAAGGCGTTGGCGAACTCGCCAACCAGGTAGGCCAGGAAGGATGCGGCCAGTAACCGTGGTGTGTAGCCCAGGATGCGCTCGTACGCGGCCTGAGCGTCCCAGAACGAGGCCGCTGGCAACACCTGCCCCAGCCAGATAGCGATGACCGCCAGCAAATTGCAGAAAAAGCCCAGCCAGATCACTCGCCGCGCCTGGCGGTAGCCATACACCTCGGTCAGGATATCCCCAAAGATGTAGCTGACCGGGAAGATGACCACCGCCGCGGGCAGGATCAGGCCAAACACGCTGACCAGCTTCACCGCGATGATGTTGGCGGTGATGAGCGCGGTCACGAACACGGCGGCGATGACGACGAACCACTGAGAGATTTTCATGTATTCCCCCGCCTGAGCTTTCTGTTATCGCTACAGAAATAAAACTCATTCTACCACAGTGAGATATTGTGTCAAGTTGGCTAAGGTCCTTCAATTGCGATGCGTAAACATGCGTCAAGGGTTAATTGATATTCCACTATAGATATGTAAAATCATAGATATGAGACAAGCATAGCTGCCCGCTCCACCAGCCCGGCGGCCTTAGGCCCCACCGTCAGGTAACCTGCGATAAGTGTGGGCGCCCCTTGATAGGTATCCGGCGCCCAGGTGTGGAAGGGCACCCAGACATTGAACAACGTCCGTGCGGCGGGCCTGATGGTGGAGGACGTGGAGAATCACTTGTGGGGCGTGATCCAACTCATTCGGGCCAGGCCTCAGCGTTGACATATATTACTCCCCTTAGGGTTCGTAAAAGAATTGCTTCCGTTGCTGTCATGCTGAGCGGAGCGAAGC
>JBBITV010000025.1:0-17811 GCA_037440585.1 Chloroflexota bacterium | reverse complement strand
CCTCTTTCGGCGGCGAATCGCTGTGCGGGAACGAGATTCTTCGCTCCGCTCAGAATGACATAAAACCAAAGTCTCGTTGTAGTACTAAGCGCAGCCGCTATTCACTTGGTCTCCACATTAAGGAGGAATAGACCATGCAAGCTCGATATCGCGAATGGCTCGCGGAAGGGACGTCCCGCCGGTGGATGATCGTCGTCGGCGGTATTCTCATCAACCTGGCGCTGGGTGTGCTCTATGCCTGGAGCGTGTTCCGCTCGCCGCTGGTGGCGGAGTTCAAGTGGGATGCACTCACGGCCACCTGGCCCTTCATTTTGGCGACGGTCGTCTTCACCATCCTGATGATCCCGGCCGGGCGGTGGAACGACAGGTTCGGCCCAATGCCTGTAGGCGTCGCCGGGGGTGTGCTGATGGGCATCGCGTTTATTCTGTCCAGCTTCGCGCCGAAAGGTGCGGCTAATTCTGGCGCGGCGTTTACGTGGCTGATGGTGACGTACGGGGTGCTGGCCGGTGCAGCCATGGGCCTGGGCTACGCGGTGCCGGTCGCCACCGGCGTGAAGTGGTTCCCCGACAAGCGCGGCCTGGTCGTCGGCCTCTCAGTAATGGGCTTCGGCGGTTCCTCGCTTATTTTCGGGCCCCTGGCCAACACCATGATCCTCCAGAGCAACGTTTGGACCACGTTCTTCCAGCTCGGTATCGTGTTCCTGGTCATGGTCGTCGTCGGCTCGCTGTTGCTGACGACAACGCCCACTAACTGGCGGCCAGCCGGCTGGACGCCTCCTGCCGCCCGCGTGGCCGCCTCGGGCCGCGAAGAGAAGCGCGATTTCAGCCCCCGCGAGCTGCTGCGCATCCCGCAGACCTACATGCTGATCCTTATGTATGCCTTCGCCACGCAGGCTGGCCTGATGGTCATCAGCTTCGCCAAGAACTACCTCGACTCGTTCAAGTTCAACGACATCGCGGCGGCCCAAGGGTTGGGCTGGATCAATGCCATCCCGGTGGTCGGCTACAACATCTTCACCGGCAGACCGGCCGAGCTGTCGGCGGCCCTGGTCGGCTGGCTGGCACTGCGGCAACCTGTCGTTGTTCCCGGCGACGAACGCCGACTGGTACGGCACCAGGCACGTGGGGGTGAATACGGGATCATCTTCATCGGCTGGGGTCTGGCCGGCATGATCGGCCCCATCGTCGGCAACTTCGGGGTGCAGGCGCTGGGTGGCTACCAGACGGGCTTCATCATCGCGGCGGTGCTCGGCCTGGTCGCCGGCATCATGTCCTACACCATCAAGCGCCCGCACGCGCGTGAAGAGATGGAGGCCGCTCCTGCCCGGGCATAGAAAAAAATGACCAATGACCAATGACCAATGACCAGCATTGCTTCTGCGCTTGTGGTTGGTGATTGGGATTTGGTCATTGGTTATTGTAGGGAACCTGCTACACCCCGGTAGAACGCAGTGAACCCGCCTAACCAAGTGCGGTGGCCATCGTAGAACTAATTCTTCCACCGGAAAGATCGGTCTTTTTTCATTCTTCCTGACGGCTTCCTGACGGCCACGAGGGATTGTTCTTTGCTGAGGTTTATGATACTCTATATCAACTGGTGTTCGGCCATACAGATGAGGGAGAAGGAAGAAAAGGGAGGAACCTGAAAATGGGAGACACATTTTCTGTATTTAAGGCAGCAGTCGTCCAGGCAGCTTCGATCTCCCTTTCCCCCTGGGAGAGGGTTAGGGTGAGGGCTAGGTGATCTTTCGCGCTGAGTTTCGAGATGGACTAGAAGAATAAGCTCCTCACCCTAGCCCTCTCCCAGAGGGAGAGGGAGGCTCAAAGGCCTACCTGTACACCCTTGAACCCAGATTACAAATTCTGGTTAGAGACGAGGAATAACAGGGTAAGATCAGAGACCCTCTCAGTCAGTCAGGAGGTGAACCAATGCCACCTATCCGGATACTCCTGGTAGATGACCTCCCGCTGGTACGGGAGGGTATTGCCAGCCTGCTGACCGCACATGGATACCAGGTTGTCGACGAGGCCGGGGATGGCGTGGAAGCACTGGCCAAGGCGCGAGAACTACGCCCGGACCTCATTCTCATGGATGTGCTCATGCCGCGCTGTTGTGGGATACAAGCCACGCGCTTGATCAAGGCCGAGATGCCCTACATAAAAATCGTCATGCTGACCATCTGCGACGATGATCACACCATCTTTGAGGCCATCAGGAGCGGGGCCTCAGGATATCTCTTGAAGAGCCTCACCAGTGCCGATTTCTTCGATCTGCTCGGTGGCATCAGCCGGGACGAGGCGCCCGTGCCACGCCGGCTGGCGACCCGGATCCTGGAAGAGTTCGCCCGGCAGGGCCGGAAAGATCCAACAGAGGAGATGCCGGGACACGATCTGACCGGGCGCGAGAGAGAGATTTTGCGGCTGCTGGCTCAGGGCGCTCCTAACAAAGACATCGCAGCAAATCTCTCGCTCACCGAGAACACGGTCAAGTACCACATGAAACACATCCTGGAGAAGCTTCACTTGCGCAATCGCGCTCAGGTGGTCGCCTATGCCCTGCAGACTGGCATGGTGATGGAAGGCCGCGCCGTAGTTGAGCGCAGCCGCGCCATCGAAATCAGCTTCCCCAGTTGTTCCTCTTGTAGATGGTAAGTCATCCTGGAGGATGGCAGATGATCCGGCTCAAGCGCGTCTACGACCCGGCGGTGCCCGACGATGGTGCTCGCTTCCTGGTGGAGCGGCTGTGGCCGCGGGGTATCAAGAAAGAGGCCCTGCAACTCGACGGCTGGCTGACAGACCTGGCACCCAGTCCTGACCTACGCAGGTGGTTTGGTCATGATCCGCAGCGCTGGGTCGAGTTCCAACAGCGGTATGAGGCCGAGTTACAGGCGCCTGAAAAGCAGGCCCTGCTCCAGGAACTGGCTGGCAAAGCCCGGCAGGGGAATGTGACCCTGGTGTTTGCGGCCAGGGATACGGAGCACAACAATGCGGTAGTACTCAAGCACTTCATTGAACGACACTACCTTGAAGGGTGATTGGAAAGCGATGCCGAAATTCCCGCTGTCGGCGGCGGGCCTTGGCCTCTTCATGCGACAGCGTGCTTGAGCGTGAGTGTGCCTCCCGTGGTGGGTGCCCAAGAAAAGAAAAATGAATTATAATATAGGTAAGGTCATCGTCGCCACGCTTTATACACCTCCTACCAGTCGAAAGGAGAAGACCCGCCATGAAAATTCTGGTCTGCATCAAGCAAGTGCCCTATGTCGATCAGCTAAAGTTCGATCTGGCTACCAAACGCCTGATTCGCGAGGGAGTCGGAAATGAGATCAATCCTTTTGATCGCCGTGCGATCAGCGAAGCAGTGAATCTGCGCAACAAATTCGGCGGGGAGGTCATCGTTGTCACCATGGGGCCGCCGCAGGCAAAAGAGGCCCTGATTGAGGCGCTGGCTATGGGTTGCGACCGCGCAGTGCATCTCTTGGGCCGCGAGTTTGCGGGCGCGGATACGCTGGCCACCGCGCGCACACTCGCCCTGGCATGTCAGAAAAGCGGATTTGACCTGATCTTCTGTGGTAAGTACAGCACCGACGCGGAGACGGCACAGGTGCCACCGATGCTGGCCGAGTTCCTCGATGTGCCGCAAGTGACCGGAGTGACACGTCTCGAATTTTCTGATGACGGGAAACATTTCACGGCAACGCGCGAGGTGGATGATGGCTTCGAAACCATTGAGTCCTCGACACCAGCGGTGCTGACCGCAGCAGAACGCCTGATTAAGCCGATCAAGGTCGGACCCCAAGATCTGGAACCCGCCCGGCAGAAACCGCTGGAAGTTTGGACGGCTACGGATCTCGCCGAAGATGCAAGCGGGTTTGGCCTGGCCGGCTCGCCGACGTTTGTTTCTGAGATCTACAGCATCGAGCCCAAGCGCAAAGGCGTGATCCGGACCGTGGACGGCGATGTGAACACAGTGGTGCGTGACACGGTGCGAGATCTGGTCGACGAAGGATTGTTTGGGACCTGGAAGAACGCGCCCAAGCGTCCTATTTACCCGCGCCCAACCCGTGGATCGGCCGAGCGGGCCATCTGGGTGGTGGCTGAGCTCGTGGACGGCGAGATTCGACCGGTCACGTTCGAACTTATGGGCCGGAGCATTGAACTGGCCGAAGCCATCGATGGCGAACTGGCGGCCGTGCTGATCGGACACGACGTGACCTCACACGCCAAAACGCTCGCGGCGTACGGAGCAGACAAGGTATATCTGGCAGATGCGCCCGCCCTCGCATTTTATTCGACCGAAGGGTACACGACCGTGCTTGCGGAGGCGATCCGCAGGTATCATCCCTACGCCGTGCTTTTGCCGTCTACCGCAAACGGACGGGATCTGGCGCCACGCGTCGCCGCACGGCTCAACATCGGGTTGACCGGGGACTGCATCGGACTGGAGATTGCCGAGCAGCAGCGCCTGGTGCAACTCAAACCCGCTTTTGGGGGCAACATCGTCGCGCCGATCCTCACGCAGACGCGACCGGCCATGGCAACGATTCGTCCGGGGATACTGCAAAGGGCAGACCCGGATTTCTCGCGCGAAGCGGTCATCGGAAAACTGCCCGTCGATCACCTGGGCCCGATTCGGACACGCATGGTCAACGTGGAAAGAAGCGCGAGCGCAGGTGTTGAACTCGACAACGCAGAAATCGTTATCGGTGTGGGCATGGGCATTGGGGGACCGGCGAACTTACCAGTGGTACAGGAACTGGCTTCCGCCTTCGGTGCGGCCATCGGCGCGACGCGGCGCGTGGTGGATGCGGGCTGGCTGCCGCGCCAGATGCAAATCGGTTTGACCGGTCGTTCGATTGCGCCGCAATTGTATGTCGCGCTGGGTATCAGCGGCAAGTTCAATCACACGGTCGGTATCCAGCGCGCGCGGTTGGTGTTGGCGATTAACAACGATCCCAATGCAGAGATTTTCAAACACTGTGACTATGGCATCGTCGGAGACTGGGCTGTCGTGGTGCCTGCCCTGGAGCGGGTGCTGAGAGAAGTGGATGGGAGAGGAGCAGAGCGCACTGTACCTAGCTGATCATCGTTAGCGGGATGACTGGTGCTTCCGCCGTCGTCCTTCCTTGCGAATCTGGACCCATTTTTGACCCGACTTGGACCTCTATCAGACCTTGAGGATGTAAAATAAAAGTGGCGATCTATGAGCTGGCTTTGGAGCGGCTCGGCTGTCCATGCCTGCTGAGGACCGGGACGGCTGATGGGTAAAGACAAAGCCCTTCCCAAAGCGTCCGGTCCGGGCTGCGGGAGGGGCTTTTTATCGGACGCAAAGCAGCGTCCGTGTGTCTACAAGGAGGTAGAACATGTTCCGTAAAATCTTGTTCGCCACGGATGGTTCGCCACATTCGGAGAAGGGCCTTGGCGTCGTGAAGGGGCTGGCCAAGGGGGTCGGGGCGGAAGTGGTTGTGCTGCATGCCTATCACCCACTGCCTGACTACGTTGAGGACCTGCCGGCTGACCTGTGGAATGAGGCCTCTGCCAAGGCCGTGGCCGCTGGTCAGGCGATCACCGACAAGGCGGTTAAGGTGCTGACAGAGGCAGGAGAGAAGGCCTCTGGCCGCGCCGTGGAAGGCTCGCCCGCCGACGCGATCCTCAGGACCGCCAAAGACCTGATCTGTGACCTGATCGTCGTCGGTGCACGTGGCCACGGCGAGATCGCCCATGCCCTGGGTGGCGTCAGCTTCCGGGTGGCCACTCACTCCGACATGCCGGTATTGATCGTCCATTAAGAGGTCCATCAGAACCGCCGTGATTAGGGTGGGGTCGCGGGTAGCGAACGGTAGAGGCTTCGCTATCCGCGACTCTTTTAAAGATAAGCTATGCCTGTCCCGATCCACGATTTGGCTGACATTCCTTTCTTCGCCCAGTTGAGCCCGGCAGAGCGTTCTCATGCGGCTGCCGTGCTGCACGAGCACCGGTATCAAGCCGGCGGGGTTATCTTTCTCGAAGGGGAACCCTGTCCGGGCCTGTTCTTCGTGAAGAGTGGGCGCGTCAAGATCTACAAGGTTGCACCGTCTGGCCGCGAGCAGGTTTTGTGCATCATGCATCCCCGCACCTGCTTTGGCGGCTGCCCTCTGT
Source organism: Chloroflexota bacterium (assembly GCA_037440585.1). Taxonomy (GTDB): domain Bacteria; phylum Chloroflexota; class Anaerolineae; order Epilineales; family JBBITV01; genus JBBITV01. Next base: position 11,676 of record JBBITV010000025.1, on the reverse strand, counting down.
TCGACGGCGCCAACAATCCCGCGATGGCGGAAGCCCTGGACCCCACCATCCTTTACGTTCTCGACCGGGCTGAGGCGGTAGCCCTGGCCGAGCGCGATCACGCCGCCGCCCTGACCCTCCTCAAGATCTTCTCCGGACGGCTGCGTCTCCTGGCTTCACTGGTCGAGAGATTGTCGCTTCGCTGTGTGACTGCCCGTGTGGCCGAGGTGCTTCTCACATACGCTGATGAACGCGGCCTACCACAAGCGCATGGCATCGAAGTCTGCCTCGACCTGAGCCAGCATGACCTGGCGGCTCTGGTGGGGACGGCTCGCGAGGTGGTCACACGGACGCTGCGCGACATGGAGCGCAAGGGCATCATCCACGCTCGGGGGCGGCGCATTGTGATCCTCGACCGCGAGCGGCTGGCGAGTCTTATTTCTTCGTTGTAACTTTTGTCCCAATTTGTGACTTTAGTCCTATCGCGACGTGCACGGATCGTCTATAATCACATCGCCTATAGACATGGCGAATAGCTAAACCGCAAAGGACGCCAAGAAAAGTGTCTATAAATCCTTTGCGACCTTTGCGGTTGATTGGATTGTGGCTACGCTGCGCTATGACGGTCCATCCTGACTTGTTGCATGCTGTCCCGCTCCTGGCAGGGCTTAAGTCAGGCCAACGCGAGCTGCTTGCGGGCCTCTTCGAGGAGCGCTCGTACCCGCGCGGCGCTATCATCTTCCAAGAGGGCGAACCGTGCACTGGCTTGCACATCCTGGCAGGCGGGCGGGTGAAACTTTGCCGCCGCACGGCCAACCGGGAGCACATCCTGGAACTCGCCGGTCGCGGCGCGGTGCTCGACACGGTGCCGATTCTTGACGAGGGGCCGCATTCCGTCACCGCCGAGGTGATGGACCCGGCGGTGGTCTTGACCCTCAGCCCGGAGGAAGCGCGACGCGTCCTGGATTCCTATCCGGAGCTGCTGCATGCCTTGCTCCAGGCAGCCAGCCACCAATTGCGTGAACTTGCCGAACACGTCAGCGAGCTGGCTTTCAAAGACGTTACCACTCGCCTCAGCACCCGGCTATCGGAACTGGCCGCCCGGGACGGGGTGAAGGTCGAAGATGGTATCCTCTTGCGCCAGAAGCTGACCCAACAGGAATTGGCCGCCCTGGTCGGCACGGCCCGCGAAGTCGTGGCGCGGGCATTACGCAAGCTGGAGACAGATGGGGTTATCCGGGTTGAGGGCCGGCAGATCGTGGTAGTGGACCTGGAGAAATTACGAAAGATTTCAAGTTCCTAGTCTCAAGTCTCAAGTTTCGAGGTGTGAAACTTGAAACCTGAAACCTGAAACTGAATGGGGAGGAGTGCGCATGACTCAATACACACGCCGAGACTTTCTGAAAATGGCCGGTGCGGCCGGCGCGGCCACTACGTTAGCCCTGGCCGGCGGCCGGCAATTGGCTTTCTTACAGCCAATCCCGGAGATCGAAAACCCGCTCAAGTTCTATCCCAATCGCGATTGGGAACGGGTGTACCGCGCACTGTACCGTTATGATTCCGAGTTCATCTTCCTGTGCGCGCCGAACGATACCCACAACTGTTTGCTCAAGGCCCGCGTCCGCAACGGGGTGATGACCCGCATTGAGCCGACTTACGGCTATCACGAGGCCAGAGACGTGTACGGCAACCAGGCCTCGGCGCGCTGGGAACCGCGCATCTGCAACAAAGGGATGGCCCTGGTGCGCCGTGTTTATGGGGACCGCCGTGTCAAGGGCGCGATGGTGCGCAAGGGCTGGCTCGACTGGGTCAAGGCTGGTTTTCCCCGCGATGCCGCCACCGGGTTGCCGCCGCGCGAATACTTCAAGCGCGGCCAGGACGAGTGGGTCAAACTGCCCTGGGATGAGGCGTACGACGCGGTAGCTCGCGCCCTGGCTAACATCGTGCAGACCTACAATGGCGAAGAGGGTACCGAACGGCTGCGCAAGCAGGGCTACGATGCGGATATGCTCGAGACGCTGCACGGCGCCGGCGTGCAGACCTGCAAATTCCGGGGCGGGATGCCTTTCCTGGGTGCAACGCGCATCTACGGCCTGAACCGCTTTGCCAATATGCTGGCCCTGCTGGACGTCTACAGCCGCAAAGTCGGCCCGGATCAGGCATTGGGCGGGCGCGCCTGGGATTCCTATTCCTGGCATACCGACCTGCCGCCCGGCCACCCGATGGTCACCGGCCAGCAAACCGTCGACTTTGACCTGTTCACCGCCGAGAATGCTAAACTGATTACCCTCTGGGGGATGAACTGGATTTCAACCAAGATGCCTGACGGCCACTGGCTGACCGAGGCGCGGCTGCGCGGTGCAAAAGTGGTCTGCATCGCCACCGAATACCAGTCTTCGGCGCAGAAGGCAGACGAGATCATCGTTATTCGCCCGGGCACCGACACCGGCCTGGCGTTAGGCCTGGCCCATGTCATTATGAAGCAGAAGCTTTACGACACCGATTTTGTCAAGGGCTTCTCCGACCTGCCGCTCCTGGTCCGCATGGACACGCGCCAATACCTGCGCGCCGCCGATTTCCTCCCCAACTACAAACTGGCAGCGTTGAAAAACGCCACGGTGGTGCTCAAGGCCGGTGAGACGGTCAAGCCCATCGCCCAGCAGGACGCCCAGTTCATCCCTGAAGCGCTACGCAATGCCTGGGGCGACTTCGCGGCCTGGGACGCGCGCGCCCAACGCCCGGCGGTTGTGACCCGTGACGAGGTGGGCAAGCTCTTCCTCGACAAAAATGTCGAGCCGGCCCTGGAAGGTAGCTTCAAAGTGCGCACCGTCGACGGCAAAGAGGTTGAAGTGCGCCCGGTGTTCGACCTGATCCGCGAGTACCTGGAGGAGTTCACGCCCGAGACGGTCTCGGAGTTGACCTGGGCCAATCGCGACGCCATCATTGCCCTGGCGCAAGAGATTGCCAGGAACCGCGAGAGCACGCTGTTGGTTCACGGCATGGGGCCAAACCACTTCTTCAACAACGACTTGAAAGACCGTGCGCTCTTCCTCGTCGCGGCGCTGACGCGCAATATTGGCTTCGTCGGCGGCACGCCCGGCAGCTATGCGGGCAACTATCGCACTGCGATTTACAACGGCGAGCCGCAGTACATCTACGAAGACCCCTTCAACGTCGAACTGGATCCGGCCAGGCCTGCAAAGACGAAGGTCTACGCCAAGGCCGAGTCGGCGCATTACTACAACTACGGCGACCGGCCGCTGCGCGTCGGCAACAAGAACTTCACGGGCAAGACCCACATGCCGACGCCGACCAAGTTCGCCTGGTGGGCGAACTCCAACTCGATCCTGGGCAATGCCAAAGGCGCTTACCAGGTCATCGTCAACACCCTGCCGCGCATCGAAACCATCGTCGCCAACGACTGGTGGTGGACCATGACCTGTGAATACGCCGACGTGGTGTTTGGGGTGGACTCGTGGGCTGAGCTGAAGCACCCGGATATGTGCGGCTCGGTCACCAACCCGTTCGTGCAGGTTTTCCCGCGCACGCCGCTGCCGCGCGTGTACGATACGCGAGGTGACGTCGAGACCCTGGCCGGGGTGGCCCAGGCCCTGGCGAAGCTCACCGGTGACCAGCGTTTCGCTGACTACTGGCGCTTCATCGACGAAGGCCGCGCCGACGTGTATTTGCAGCGCATCATCAACGCCAGCAACGCCCTGCGCGGTTACCAGATCGAAGAGCTGCATGATCACGCCGCGCGTGGCATTCCTGCTCTCAAGCTGTTGCGGACCTATCCGAAAGTGGTCGGCTGGGAGCAGTCCCACGAGAACAAGCCCTGGTACACTAAGACCGGCCGCTGCGAGTTCTACCGCGAGGAGCCTGAGTTTCTGGAATATGGCGAAAATCTGCCGGTCTATCGCGAGCCGGTGGACGCCACGTTCTACGAACCCAACGCCCTTGTCGGCCGGCCGCACCCGGTCCTCAAGCCGACCCCGCCCGAAGTCTATGGCCTCAAACCCGATGACCTTTCAGTCGAAGTGCGCCAGGTGCGTAACGTGATGCGCCCGTGGTCGAGCCTCAAAGACACACAGCATCCGCTGCGGGCGCAGGGGTTCACCCACGTGTTCATCACCCCCAAGTATCGCCACGGGACGCACACCACCCCGGTGGACGTGGACATTATCGCTGCCTACTTCGGCCCCTTCGGTGACTTCTACCGGCGTGACAAGCGCAAGCCCTGGGTGGGCGAAGCCTATGCCGACATCAATCCGGCCGACGCGAAAGCTCTGGGCATTGAAGATGGCGACTACGTCTGGATCGACGCCGACCCGTCTGACCGGCCCTACGTCGGCTGGAAGCCGGAGGATGAGAATTACAAGGTGATGCGGCTGATGGCCCGCGTGCGCTACTACCCGGGCACGCCGCGCGGCGTGCTGCGCATGTGGTTCCACATGTATCAGGCCAGCCACGGCTCGGTCGAAGGTGCCCTGAGCCGGCCCGACGGCCTGGCCAAGAACCCGCGCACCGGCTATCAATCCTACTTCCGCTTCGGCGGCCACCAAAGCTGCACCCGCGCCTGGCTCCGCCCAACGCTGATGACCGACTCCCTGGTTCGCAAAGACGTCTTCGGCCAGACCATGGGTACCGGCTTCGCCGCCGACGTTCACTGCACGACCGGCGCGCCGAAGGAGTCGTTCGTCAAAATCGCGAAAGCTGAGGATGGTGGAATGGGCGGAAAAGGCTTGTGGCGGCCGGCAGCACTGGGGTTCCGGCCGACGTATGAGAATGAAGCGATGAAGAAGTTCCTAAGTGGAGGGTTTATGGTGGGGTAGGGATCGAATCTCAGGCCCCTAGAGGAAAAGCTTTATCCAGTAACCATGGCCAGGTCATACGCAGGGACGTGCACGATTTCCACGGGCCTGGGCGGGTGCTGAAGATAGGTCAAAATCTGGTGGGTAACCGCCTGCGAGTATTCTTTTTCACCGCACTGTTTACAAATGGAGGCAGGCACGTTGCGGATGATCCACACCTGCCCGTTATCTTCGTACAGGAATGTAGTTAATTGCTCTGACATCTCGCCACCACAGAAGTAGCAACGGTTCATTGCTTTCTCCTATATCTGTTATCAATCCATTCAGTTGGATCGGGTTGATAGGTAGTAATGACCTTAACAACTGGTGGGAGGCAGCACTAGACGTGCAACCCCTTTGATTGGCTCTACGTCCACTGCACTCTCACCAAGGAAGTCCGTTAAGTCGGCGCTATGGGTTGGATGAGAGTATAGCACGAATCGTTAAATCCAACAAGGAGGCATCTTATGCCCAAAGTCTTCAACTGGCAACTCAACCGCGAGATGGATTACCCTTACGAAGGCGCGCGCGCGCAACGCCAGTTTGGTGCAGTCTTCGATATCAACAAGTGCATCGCCTGCCAGACGTGTACTATCGGCTGCAAAAACGCCTGGACCTCGGGCCGGGGCCAGGAGTACATGTGGTACAACAATGTCGAGAGCAAGCCCTACGGGTTCTACCCACTGGGTTGGGATGTGAAGCTGCTGGAGGCGCTCGGCCCACAATCCTGGCAGGGGAATACCTACGCGGGCAAGACGATCTTCGAAGCTGCCCCAGCCGGCTCGGTCGCCCTGGGCTTCTTGCCTGAAGACGAAGACTGGGCGCATCCCAACCTGGGCGAGGATGAGATTGCCGGGAAGTTTGAGGTTGGGGAGCGGATCATGATCCCACATATGGCCTGGGTATTCTATTTACAGCGCATCTGCAACCATTGCTCATACCCGGCCTGCCTGGCCTCTTGCCCGCGCAAGGCGATCTACAAGCGGCCTGAGGACGGCATCGTTCTCGTGGATCAGAGCCGTTGCCGGGGCTATCGCGAGTGCATGAAGAATTGCCCATACAAGAAGGTGCTGTACAACGCCGTCACCCGCGTGGCCGAGAAGTGCATCGCCTGCTATCCACTCATTGAGCAGGGCCGCCAGACCTATTGCATCCTGACCTGCATTGGTCGTATTCGTATGGCCGGTTGGATACACCCACCCGACAAGGTTGAGCCCGACAGTCCGGTGGATTTCCTGGTGCACGTCCGGAAAGTTGCCCTGCCTTTGTACCCACAGTTCGGTCTGGAGCCTAATGTCTACTACATCCCGCCTTTACACGTGCCTGTCAGCTTCACGCGGCAAATGTTCGGCCCGGGCGTCGACAATGCCATCGCCGCCTACCGCAAAGCGGCCGACGATCCCGAATTGCTAGGCGCCCTCTTGCTGATGGGCGCGACCGATCGCTGGATCGCCCGCTTCAAGGTTCGCAACGGCCAGGCCATCGGGTACGACGAAAAGGGTGCCGAAATTGTGCGTGTGCCGCTGAAGGAGCCGGTGTATATTCGCCCGGACTGGGATCCGGCAAGGCAGGTGTTTAGACATAACATCACATAATGACCAAATCCCAAATCCCAAATCCCAAATTTGGTCATTGGTCATTGGTCACTTCAGGGAGGACCTATGAACAAACAATGGACCTTACTGCTGCTCCTATTCTGCCTGACCGCTGTGGCGCTTGCCAGTCAAGGCGTTGTCCTGGCGCAGGCACAACCGGCGCTGACCTCGGTCTACCGCGCTGGACCACTCCCGTTGACCGAACCACTCGCACCCCTCTGGCAGGAAATCAGGGGTATAAGTGTTCCGCTGACGCCTCAGGCTGGCGTTCTCCCAGCTCTGTTGCAGGGCTCGGTGCCGGCGGTAACGGTCAAGTCGGTCAACGATGGCCAGTGGATCGCCTTCCATCTCACCTGGGATGATGCCACGCAAGACGTATCGGCCACGAAGCCGGATAGTTTTCGAGACGCTGCGGCTATTCAACTCCCAGTTAGCGAGGTGCTGCCCAGCATCTGCATGGGGGCGGCCGGGCAACTGGTGAACCTGTGGCACTGGAAAGCCGACTGGCAACGCGACGTGGACGAAGGCTTCCGGGATGTGGTGGACGCTTATCCCAACTTCTGGGCTGACTTCTACCCCTTCGTAGCCGGCAAGCCGCCCTATCGAATGCCTGCTGACTTTCAGTCACCCGAGGCGCGCGCTTACTCGGTTGGATGGGCGGCAGGCAACCCGCTTTCCAACCCAACCAAGGTGTCGCCTGTTGAGGATCTTAACGCGCTCGGTTTTGGCACGGCAACCTCACAGGAGGGCCAGGACATCCTGGGTCGTGGAGTGTGGAATCAGGGTAAATGGACGGTAGTCTTTGCCCGGCCACTCGTCAATGGCGATGCGCAGGATGCCCAGATCAGTCCGAATAAGTCAACATCCCTGGCGTTTGCGGTCTGGAACGGCAGTAACCGGGAGGTTGGTGCGCGCAAGCAGGTCTCGACCTGGACAACATTGAGAGTGGAAGCCCCACGGGGGGGCGGCGCGCCGGGAGCAGGTCCGGCTGGGGCCCCGCCAGCCGCGTCGCAGCCGGGTGGCCTGGAGTCGGCCTATGTGGTCGTCGCTATCCTGCTGGCTGTTGTACTCACCGCGTTATTGACCCTCTTCGTCGCCAGGGGCTGGAGGTCTTCGTGATGGCACATGAGACCGCGCAGACTGCCGAAGTCTCAAGGGACTTCCGAAGTCTATCGACCCGGATGACTCTCTACATGCTCCTGGCCCAGGGCTTCGCCTACCCGGCCGGGCGTGACGCTGCAGACCAGGCGATGTTCCTGCAAAACCTGGCTGAATCTGTCCAGGCTCTCGGTCTTGAGTTGCAAGGTGGGGAAGAAACCCGTTTCTTCGCTGCGCTCAAGGACAAGTTTCTTCAAGAAAACGGGTTTCTGGGCCTGGAGGAAGAATACACCTACCTTTTCTCTCGTGAAACCCGGGTGCCGCCCTACGAGACCAGCTATTTGCAGGAACAAACCTTTGCCCGGGTGAGCGAGCTGGCCGACATCACCGGCTTTTACCGGGCCTTCGGCCTGGAGCCGTCGGCTGGGGTTGGGGAGCCGCCCGACTACGTCGGTGCGGAGTTGGAGTTCATGGCGGTGCTGTGTGCCAAAGAGGCCTATGCCCTGGAGCATGGCTGGGCTGAATTGGCGCAGGTCTGCCGGGACGCCCGCCGGGCGTTCTTGCGAGACCACCTGGGCCGCTGGTTTCCGCTCTTCGTTGAGCGCCTGCGAGATGCCGCGCGGCTGGCCTGGTATCCACGGCTGGCGTCGGTGGGCGAAGCTCTTTTGGCACTGGATCGGGCCGAGCTCGAGATCGAGATCAAGGTACTGGAAGAAGTGCGAGCGGAGGCAGGGGTGTCGGAAGATGTGATTGGACCGTGTGGAGAGCAGGCATGATTCTTCAAGTGAACCGTCTGGCCAGCGCCCTGGTCGTGGTGGCGCTGGTGGAATTCCTCTTGCTGCGATTGCTGATCCGCCTGGGGCCGATGCTCCCGGCGCGGGCGGAGGTGGCCGGGCTGGCACAAGGTGCGGTTTTCGCCGGGACAGCGGCATTAAACCTGGCGGTCATCCTGGCTATAGCAGGGTTGTTCCTGGTCGCGGCACTGACGCCTCATCGCCTGTTAGCCGGGTGGGTGGCCCTGACCGCCCTGGCGGCGCTGGCGCTGAAGCTGGCGCCCGGCGCTGATGTGTTGTTCATCGTGTATAGCGGGCTGGCGCTAGCGGCGATGGTTATGGTCCTGGTGGTCGCTGCCGCGAGATCCGTGACTGGTCCAGACCTGACAGGTCTCAAAGACCTGTCAGGTCTGAGTTTTCTTCTAGCTGGGTGTTTTCTGGCAGCAACGGTTCTGGGAGCTTACCCGGTCGTCGCCGCCTCGGCTGCGCGGTTGGACTGGGCTCTACCCGTCGCACCGTTTGCCCCCTTTGCCGGCGAGGCTCTGGCCGTCGTAGTCGCGCTGCTCACCTGGGCAGCCTACCGGCCGCGCTGGAGCCGGTCCGCCGTAGTTGTGGCCACGGTACTGACCGCTTTGTTTCTGGCCCTGGCCCTGGTCCGGCCCTGGCTGGTTTCGACCCTGGCCATGTGGACTGTAACCTTCAGCCTGTTCCTCCCCTTTCCCGTCTACGCGCTGGCCTTGGGGCTCTTCGTCTATGGCGTGGCAGCCTTGGCCCAAGGCGACCTCGATCAGCGGCGGCAGGCGTACGGTCTGGTCCTGATCGCCCTGGCCGGCCTGAAATGGGACTACTCGTATTTGAGCCTGTTGTCTATCCTGGGGTTTATGCTCCTGACTTTTGATAAGTTACAGCCTCGCTCTGTCCAACTCCTCCTGCAAGGCGCGCAGACGACCGTGTTCCCGGCGCAGGTGGGCGATGTAGGCCTCCCAGTCAGCCGTTTCACCCAGCCGCCGGTGCAGATCGCGCACCCGCCGCAGGTAGCCGGCGGCGATCTGATAGCTTCCCCGGCCGCGGGCGGCGATGGCTCGCTCCGCCAACCGCCGATAGATCTTCAGGGCGGAGCGGGGCTGGTTGGCTTCCGCAGCCTGCGCCAGGCGTTCCCACTGCTCTCCGCCGACCATGCTGCCAGGTCGGTAGGCGATCTCTAGCGCCCAGGCCACGTCCCCCTCCGCCAGGGCGATGTCCAGCAGGAGCGGGGCGTGGCGTGCCGGGTCGAGGGCGGTTAGCAGGGTCGGTCGCAACGCCTCCCAGGTGCCCAACTCCGTGGCCAGGTTCTGGAGCGTCTGATACGTTTGCAGCGTGGGCGATGCCTCGAACTGGCGACGCCACAGGTCGAGGGCCGCCTGCCGATCGCCATGCTCCTCGAGGCGGTCGGCCAGCCAGAAAGTGCACCAGCGAGGCACGAGTAAAGTCGCTGGCCCGCTGCAGCTCCCGCTGCAGCCGGGCTTCGATCCAGGTCCACTCCTCTTTGTAGGCATTGAAAGGGTCTGGGCCCAACAGCCGCTCAGCAGCAGCCAGGGCCTGGGCACAGAGTTCTGTCGCTTCTTCCCACGAAGCCGCATCATGGGCTTGCAAGAGATAGGCATCTACCGCGTCGGGCGAAATGGCCAGCGACTGGTGCGCAATCTTGTCACGCTGGCGTGCTGAGCTTTTCTCCCAACCTTCATAGGCCAGGTCCTGGGCTTTGTGCCAGAGTTGTGTTGGCTCCGGGAAGCGGGGTTTCTGCCCGGGCACCATGTAGCGGGAGAGAAACGCTTCCAACTCCTGCGTGGAGTCGAAATCTTGCTCCTGGGTCAGCCTTCAGATGTGTAGAAATATTGGCTCCGTTCCTGCGCCCGTTCCTTGCTCCGCTGGATGGAACGCTCTGCCAGCAACGTTTCGGTCGTCAGCCCTCGTCCTTTGAGCATCCCCCTGGCAGCTTGAGCTGAACGCCACTTTTCCCGAAACGCCTGTGACCTCTGTCCCACGTCGGCGAGATCCTCTGGAGTCAACACGTCCTGTATGCGCTCGAAAAGCTCCCGCTCTTCCATCCTCACGTGATCCTGAAGCCGTTGGCCGACCTCGCCCAGCAGGTCTTTCAAGTTCTCTCCTGTGGAGAGTTTGCGTCGGAGTTCTAAAACCGCGTCCCGAAACCAGGCGTGATCGTCAAGCATCTGTTGCACCTTTTCGTCTTGGCTGGGCAGGACGTGGCAGGCGTAGATCGGCAAAAGCACCTCCTCCTCTTCCCGAAAGTGCAGGCGGGCTTCCTGATCCCAAAACTGGAGGAAGCGTTTCGCCACCTCCGCCGGGGAGCCGGCATTCTCTTCGCCTTGGGCGCTCCTGCGGAGCTTTCGAGCGTAGATCAGGGCCGTATGGTGATCACGGGAAAGGTCTTGTAAGGATGGGTGCCGCTTCAATCCCTGTTGCTTCATTCCATCCATACCTCCCCTGCCTTGGAATGGCTTCACCTGGCGGTAAGGTGTGTGTGATTTCCATATTCCCCGATTATAGGCATGTAGACTGCAGGGGTCAAGAGAGATACGAACAAGACGGTTTGCGATCTGTCCCAAGCCAGGTATAATTCCCTCCGTGCTAACTGAACAGATCTACTACCAACAACCCTATCAAATCGAGTTTGAGGCCGACATCATCTCGCAGGTTCCAGTTGAGGCTGGCATCCAGGTCATCCTGGATCGGACCTGCTTCTATCCAGGCGGTGGCGGCCAGCCCCCAGATGCGGGGGAGATCGGCGGCCAGCCGGTGTTGAACGTGTTTGAAAAAGACGACATAATCATACACCTGGTACCGGAGGAACTGTCTGGGCAGACGGTGACCGGCCGGGTCGACTGGGCGCGGCGCTTCGATCACATGCAGCAACACACCGGCCAGCACATCCTCTCCGCGGCCTTTAAGAAGGCGCTCGGCGCCAGGACAATTGCGGGATTTCACCTGGGTGCCGAGTTCTCCACGATTGACCTCGACCGGACCGATCTGACGCGCTCCGACGCCGACCGGGTCGAGGACCTGGCGAACCGGGTAGTCGTGGAGAATCGCCCAGTCACGGCCAGCATCTACGGTAGTGTGGAGGAGATCGACGATCCGGCATTGCGGAACCTGCCGGTCGTCGAGGGTCCGATCCGGATCGTCGAGGTGGCCGGGTTCGATGCCTGCCCGTGTGGCGGCACCCATGTCCGCGCTACTGGCGAGGTGGGTCCCATCAAGGTGATCGGCTGGGAGCGGAGCCGGGGGGCGTTGCGGGTCCGTTTCCTCTGCGGCCGCCGTGCCCTGGCCGACTATCGAGTGAAGAGTGAGGCCGTGCGCCGCCTGGCAGAGCGGTTCACGGTG
>JBBITV010000024.1:3242-17825 GCA_037440585.1 Chloroflexota bacterium | reverse complement strand
ACTGAGATGGGTGGAGCAGTTGCGGGGGACTCGGGGGAACTCGGGGGAACTCGGGGGAATTCATATGGCTGAGGTATCCCCTCAGAGTTCCTCAGAGTTCCCCGGAGTTCCTCAGAGTTCCCTGTCTCCCCGCGAGCTCATGATCGGTGGCCAGATTCTCAAAGAGATCGCTGCGCGGCTGCAGTTCCTGGTGGACGTGGGGCTGGACTACCTGACGTTGGACCGGACGGCGGGGTCGTTGGCGGGCGGCGAGGCGCAGCGCATCCGGCTGGCGACGCAGATCGGGTCGCAGCTCATGGGTGTGTTGTACATTCTGGATGAGCCGAGCATCGGCCTGCACCAGCGCGATAACGCGCGCCTGATTCAGACGTTGCTCCATCTGCGCGACGTCGGTAATACGGTTCTGGTGGTCGAGCACGATGAGGAGATGATGCGTGCCTCCGACTGGATCGTCGACCTGGGGCCGGGGGCCGGGGAGCACGGCGGGCACGTCGTGTGCCAGGGACCGTTGGAGGCGATCATTGCCTGCCCGGAGTCGATTACCGGGCAGTTCCTGGCGGGCAAGCTGCAAATCCCGGTGCCCAGGCGGCGGCGGCCTGGCAACGGCCGCTACCTGGAGATCAAAGGTGCGGCGGAGAACAACCTCAAGGGCATTGACGTGCGTATCCCGTTGGGCAAGCTCGTGTGCGTGACCGGGGTGTCGGGCTCCGGCAAGAGCACGTTGATCCTGGAGGTATTATACAAGCGGCTGGCGCAGCACTTCTATAGGAGCCACGACAGACCGGGCAAGCACGATCGGATCCTGGGGCTGGAAAACCTGGACAAAGTCATCGACATTGACCAGTCACCCATCGGGCGGACGCCGCGCTCCAACCCGGCGACGTACACCAACGTCTTCACCGGCATCCGCGATTTGTTCGCCCAGTTGCCCGAGTCCAAGACGCGAGGCTACGCGCCGGGCCGCTTCTCCTTCAACGTCAGGGGCGGCCGCTGCGAAGCCTGCCAGGGCGATGGCATCTTGAAGATCGAGATGCAGTTTCTGCCGGACATCTACATCCCGTGTGAGGTGTGCAAGGGAGCCCGTTACAATCGCGAGACCCTCCAGATCCAGTACAAGGGCAAAAACATCGCCGAGGTGCTGGACATGACCGTGGACGAAGCCCTGGTCTTCTTCGGCAACATCCCGGCCTTGCGCCGCAAGCTGCAGACCATCGCCGACGTCGGCCTGGGGTACATCCGGCTGGGCCAGCCCGCGCCCACCCTCTCCGGCGGCGAAGCCCAACGAGTGAAGCTGTCCAAGGAACTGTCGCGGGTGGCGACCGGCAACACGCTCTACATCCTGGACGAACCAACCGTCGGGCTGCACGCCGCCGACGTGACCAAGCTGCTGCAAGTGCTGCAACAACTGGTGGATAAAGGCAATACCGTGGTAGTAATTGAGCACAACCTGGACCTGGTCGCGGCGTGTGACTGGATTATCGATCTGGGACCGGAAGGCGGCGATAGTGGCGGCCGGGTGATTGCAGAAGGCTCTCCTGAAGAAGTGGCGGAAATGCCTCATTCGTACACTGGGCAGTTTCTGCGTGAGGTGCTTCGAAGGAAGAAGTTGACGGGCGATGGGCAAGGGCGTACAATTGCGTAAATGGAAATTGGCGGTGTGAAGGATGCGAGCGAAGGGAATATGCTGACCATGAGTGAGGAGATGCTACTTCTAACCAGCGCCATCGAGGCGCTGCCAGACGCCGTTGTCAGTCTCGACCAGCACGATGTCATTCGCTCGTGGAATCGCGGCGCTGAAGTACTGTTCGGCCACACGCCCATTGAGATGATCGGCCAGCCGCTGTCGCGCCTCGTACCTGCCGAACGGCTGGCGCAGCCGGTTCTGGAGTCAGGAACTGATCACCCGCCCGGTTGGGAGCCGGTCGCCTGCTACGAGATCACACGCCCACGTGATGGGGCGACGGTGACAGTGGAAATGACCCGCATGATCTTTCGAGATGCTGCCGGCCGGCTACTGGGCAGTGTGGCCATTCTGCGCGACATCACTCCCTTCCGGCGGATGGAGGCGGAAATCCGGCAATTGCGAGAGGCCCTACAAGCCTATATGGCCGCCGGGGCCCACCACACGGACTGCGCTCGCTGCCAGGCGGTGGCCGAGATCCAGCAGCTTCGGCAAGCCAACCTCGAACTGCAGGAGCTGGACCGCCACAAGTCTGACCTCGTCTCAATGGCTTTCCACGACCTGCGCGCTCCCTTGACCAACATCGCTGGCTCCATCGAACTCATGCAGTTCAATTGCGACCACACCACCACCACCTGCGAGACCATGTTTAAGGTGATCGATCAGCAAACTCGCCACCTTATCCGGTTGGTGCAGGGCTTACTCAACGTCTCCCGTATTGAAACCGGCAAGCTGCACTTGCACCGCCAGCCAGTCGTCATCGCTGACCTCATCGAGCATGCAGTGGAGAGCCTGCAGGGTCGGGCTGCCCAACACATCTTTGATATTTACATCGACGAGCACCTGCCCATCGTCTGGGCCGACCCGGATCGGATACAAGAAGTACTCGTGAATCTCCTCGACAACGCCGTCAAATACTCCCCAGACGGCGGCCTCATCCGCGTCGAAGCCCGGCCAGCCGGCGGAGACCTGATGGTCTCAGTCCGCGATCCGGGCATCGGCATTCCAGCCGAGGAACTCCCCTACGTCTTCGAAAAGTATCACCGGGTAGATGGAAATCAGCGGGAAAAAGTCGAAGGCCACGGTCTGGGGCTTTACATCTGCGAGAAGTTGGTAGAGGCCCACGGGGGCAAAATCTGGGTAGAAAGCACCCCTGGGCAGGGCTCCCAGTTTAGCTTCACCTTGCCGGCTGGCATACCGTTGAGCACCAGGTAGTATTGACCCGTTAACACGGTGACACGTTGGAACGTTCCAACATGCCACCGCGTTAACGGGCGACGTGTACCGGCTCCAGGTGCCGCTCGATGGCACGCGCCAGGCGCCGGACCCCCTCGACAATCCGGTCCGGTTCGGCGTTGGAGAAATTGAGACGCATGGTGTTATAGCCGCTGCCGTCGGCGTAGAATGAGCGCCCGGGCACGAAGGCAACTTTCTGCGCCAATGCGTCGCGCAGCACGACCTCGGCGTCCAGCCCTTCCGGCAGGCGTACCCACAGGAACAGGCCCCCTTGCGGCTCTGTCCAGGTCACGCCCGGCGGGCAGTATTGCTCCAGGGCCGCCAGCATCGCATCCCGCCGCTGCCGGTAAAAGGCCCGGATGCGCCGGACATGGTTCTCCAGGAAGTTGCCACGGACGACCTCGCAGGCCACCATCTGCGCAAACGTGCTGGTGTGCAGGTCCGCGCCCTGCTTGGCCTGGACCAGCTTCTGCACGACCTCGACCGGTGCGATTATCCAGCCCAACCGTAATCCCGGCGCCAGCGTCTTCGAGAACGTACTGAGATAGATCACGTCGCCTCTGAGCAACCCGTCGGAGCCGGCCTTGCCTTCCGCAACCAACTTTTGACAATCTAACGCAATGAGCGGCGGCAGGTGCTCTCCCTCGTAGCGCAACTCGCCATATGGGTCGTCTTCGATCAGCGGCACGCCGTAATCGCTCGCCAGGTGGACCAGGCGCTCGCGCCGCTCCCGTGACAGAGTCGTCCCGGCCGGGTTCTGGAAGTTGGGTAGGGCATACATCAGCTTGGGCCGGTGTCGTTTCAAAATCGGCTCCAACAGGTCCACCCGCATCCCATCGTTGTCAATGGGCACCGGGATGAAGCGCGGGCCGTACGGTTGCCAGGCCTGGAGCGCCCCCAGGTACGTCGGCGCCTCGACCACGACCGGGTCGCCTTCGTCCACGAGGACCTTGCCGATCAGGTCCAGGGCTTGCTGCGATCCGCTGGTGATGAGGACATTGTCAGGGTCGGCTGGAATGCCGTAGCGGGCCATCTTCTCGACGATGTATTGGCGCAAGGGTGGATAGCCCTCGGTAATCGTGTACTGGAGGGCCTGGCGGCCACGTTCCTGAAGCACTCGTGCGCAGGCCGCCTGTACCTCGGCCACCGGGAAAAGCTCTGGCGCCGGGAGCCCGCCCGCAAAGGAGATAACGTCAGGCTGCTGCGTCACCTTGAGAATCTCGCGGATGGCGGAGCTCTGCATCCCGTGTGTGCGCCGTGCAAATCGCTCTGACCATGCGGTAGTCATAATCAATCTCCTAATGCTGGCTGGCGCTCCATCTCCTGCGCCAATGCAAAGCCCTGCTTCAAAGCAGTTATGTTCGGCTCCAACAGGTAGCGCCGCTTTTCCGGCAGGTGCTCCGCCAGCACGTCGAATACCGTCTCTAACGCGACCACGCCGGTGCCCCCGATCAGCGCGCCCAAGAGCACCACGTTCGCCAGTTTGGCATCGCCAATCTCCAGCGCGATGTCGTTCGCCGGGATCTGGAGCACCCGGATATCGCTCCGGCTCGATAGGCGGCTGATCAAGGAACTGTTGACGACGAGCAATCCGCCGGTTTCCACCAGCGGCTCATAGTGATCCATCGATGGGATATTGAGCACGACCGCTGCCGACGGCCGTCGCACGAGTGGCGAACCGATCTCCTCGTCGGACACGATGACGGTGCAGTGGGCCGTCCCGCCGCGCATCTCGGGTCCATAGGATGGTATCCAGGTCACATACTTCCCCTCGGCCATCGCCGCGTAAGCCAACACCTGTCCCGCAAATAGTGCTCCCTGGCCGCCAAAGCCGGAAAAGATGATCTCATGATGCATCGGATTCTCCTTACACTCGCTCTGTAGCATCTTGACAAGGTGACAAGGTGACCGAGCTAATTCACCTTGTCACCTTGTCACCTTGTCAAGATTTTTCGCTTCCTCAGCTACCTTGAAATCTCCCAACGGATAATACGGCACCATCTTCTCTTTGACGAAATCGAGCGCCTGCTGGGGTGTCATGCCCCAGTTTATGGGACAGGCCGACAAGATTTCGACCAGAGCGAAGCCCAGCCCGGCCAGTTGGACCTGGAAGGCAATCTTGATCGCCTTCTTCGCCCGCTTGATGTTGACCACGTCGTGGACCGAGCGGCGGACAATGTACGCGCTGCCTTCCAGGGCCGAGAGCATTTCGGCCACGTGGAGCGGATAGCCCTGGCGGCGCACGTCCCGGCCGGTCGGTGACGAAGTCGTCACCATGCCCGGCAGTGTCGTCGGCGCCATCTGGCCGCCGGTCATTCCGTACACGGCGTTGTTGACGAAAATCGTCGTGATCAACTCACCTCGACCCGCCGCGTGTAGAATCTCGTTGGTGCCGATCGCCGCCAGGTCGCCGTCGCCCTGGTACGTGAACACGACCCGGTCGGGCTGGACACGCTTGAGCCCGGTGGCCATGGCTGTCGCGCGGCCGTGCGCCGCCTCGGCGAAGTCCAGGTCGAAATAATTGTAGGCAAACACGGCGCAGCCCACCGGGGCGACGCCGATGGTCCGCTCGCGGATGCCCAGCTCATCGATCACCTCAGCGACCAGCCGGTGGATGACGCCGTGGGTACAACCAGGGCAGTAATGGGTGTGGGCCAGGGTCAGGCTCGCCGGCCGCCGGTAGACAAGTTGCTCGACAGCTTCTATAGCGATTGCAGCGATTGCCATGTTACTGCTCCTCCCCAAACAGCGCGGCCAGGTTGAGCTGGCTGCTGAATAATGATAGCTCCCTTTCGGCCTCCAACCGCTCGATCTGGTCCAGGATTTCGTCGGGCAGCGGGACGACGCCGCCCAGCTTGCCGAAGAAGCGCACCGGGATGGGATCGCGCACTACCCGTTGTACGTCCTCGAGCATCTGGCCAGCGTTCATCTCGACGACGAGCACGGCTCGCATCCGTTGTCCCAGCGCAGCCAGGCGTGCCTCCGGGAAGGGATAAAGGCTGATGGGCCGGAACAATCCAGCCGGGATACTCCGCGCCCGCGCCTGTTTGACCGCTGTCTGCGCGATCCGGCCCGCTGTGCCAAAGGCGACAACGAGGATCTCGGCGTCGTCAGTCCAATATTCTCTATAACGCACTTCGTTCGCGCGGATTGTGTCCAGCGTATTTTGAATACGGAGATTGAGCGTCTCCAGTTGTTCTTCACTCAGGTACAGTGAGGTGATAACGTTATGCGAGCGCCCGCTCGCTCCGGTCAGCGCCCAGCCTGGCCGTTCCATCTTGATAGGACGCATCTCAGGCAACTCGGCGGGCTCCATCATCTGGCCAATGGCGCCATCGGCCAGGATGGCGACGATATGCCGATACTTCTCGGCCAGGTCGAAGGCCAGCACCGTCAGGTCGATGGCTTCCTGGACCGAGGCCGGAGCCAGGACAATGGGGTGATAGTCGCCATGGCCGCCACCTTTGACGAGCTGGAAATAATCGCCCTGGGCCGGCGCCACGTTGCCCAGGCCAGGACCGCCGCGCATGACATCGACGACCACGCAGGGCACCTCAGACCCGGCGATGTAGGATAGCCCTTCCTGCATCAGGCTGATGCCGGGGCTGGACGACGAGGTCATCGTACGGGCCCCGGCGCAAGCCGCGCCATACACCATGTTGATGGCCGCCACTTCGCTCTCGGCCTGGACAAAAACCCTGCCTAGCTCCGGCATGCGCCAGGAGAGGTACTCTAGCAGTTCGGTCTGGGGTGTAATAGGGTATCCGAAGTACGCCTCGCAGCCAGCACGCACGGCTGCTTCGGCAATAGCCTCATTTCCCTTCAATAACATCTTTGCCATCAGTTTTCCCCCCTAGATTTTAGATTTTAGATTTTAGATTTTAGATTGCAGGATTTCGTCCTGGACCTGGTGTTCCGCTGCAGTCCAATCCAAAATCCAAAATCTAAAATCTAGAATCTAAAATCGCCTTGGGCACTTCCCAGCGATATACGCTGATCACTACATCAGGACAAATGACCGCACACAAAACACAACCTGTACATCTCCCCTGTGGGTCGTCCAGCATTGAAGGACGATAGCCGTGCGAATTAAAGTGGTCCGCCATCCGGATTACCTTCTGCGGGCAGACCGGCACGCACAGCTCACATCCTTTGCAGCGTTCTTCGTCAATGACAATTCGACCTTTGCTCATTCATGAAGTTCCTTTCGGTCTGTGGGAAGACCTCCCCATCATCCATGGTGGGCAGGATGCGCTCGGGCACCGTATTCCACTTGTTGGTGTACTCGTAGACCAGTTCGGGATCTTTGGCAATCGCCTTGCACGGTTCGGCCACGCCGGGGGTGTACCAGATGGCGAAGTCATGGAAATCGCGGATGGCGCACCTGGGCACGGTCTCGACTTTGCCACAATAGAGTGGATGCAGGACCATCGCGGCGGCCGCCGGTTTTTTCGCCTTGGCCAGAAGCTCTTCGACAGTCAGGGGATGTTCTTCCTTGAACATGGTCGCTCCTCCTTGAGCACCATTAGACGAGTAGCTATATCGACTTTACGGGTTCCGTCAAGAACAGGGCGTTCTTAAACCAGGCAATACTCTCGGGTCGTGCCCGTGGGCCGATGCGAGCGGCCAGGGCGTTACCCGGGAAGTCGGCGATTTCCGGATCGTCCGTCAGATAGCGTTCAAAGCCGAATTGGCCGAACAGGTGCAACAGCATCTGGCGGTATTGGGTGACGCTGAGACCCGTTTCGTCCAGGTCCCAACACCAGCGTAGGGCCTCGGCGATGACAATCTTGTCTTCGTAAGCGCCTGTGTCGAGAAGTGCCTGCAGCAAGTGCCGGGCGACACCACACCGCCGCCAATTCCGGCTGACCTCAATCCCGCCCAACTCGATCAGATCCCCCAGATGAAGGGGCCCCCAGCGCGAAAAGTCCGCTGGCGGGTGCATGGCAATGTAGCCGACGATGGTCACCTCGTCATGGACGGCAATGACGACGTGACCCTGGCCGAGCTCTGCGATCTTGATTAGCGCCTCGTGCTGTAACCCCAGCCGCGCGTGCCAGAAGATGCCTAAATCGGCAGCCATCCCCAGCGTCTTCAATCGCTGCGACGTACACCGGTCCTCAATAATCAACGTCCCTTGGGGCGTTTCCAGCCCGGACTTCTTGATTTCCTGGTCCATATCTGACCCGGGTTCGTCACTCAGCCACCCAACTCGATTATAGCATCGCAAGGTCAGAAGCTGGTCCAAATCGGGTCTAAAGGCGGTCCGAGTTTCCTCCAATGGCTCATTGACAAACCTCATAGAAGGGTTTATAATTTTTCCCAGGTCGTTTGAGATTTCTATAACTTCACCAAGGCTGTTCATGGATCACGAGACCCCCAGGCACGCCACTAACTGGCTGACTTTGCAACAGGCCAGCGCATTGCTGGGAGTGCACCCTGCCACTTTGCGCCAATGGGCTGATCAAGGCAAAGTCCGCGTCTTCCGTACGCCGGGCGGCCACCGCCGCTTTGCCGAAGAGGACGTGCGCCTGTTGCTGGCACACCCCATGCCTGAACCGAAACGCACATCGAGCGTGCAAGTGCTGGTCCAGAGCGCCCTGGGCCGGGCACGACTAGAGGTGACTGGGGGGCGCCTGGTTGACGAGCACTGGTATCAGCACTTCGACGAGCCTACCAAGGCACAGCACCGGGAGTTGGGCCGCCAACTGTTAGGTCTGTTGATGCGCTTTCTTCTTGTGAATGACGAGGAATACGGGGATGGACGCTCGTACATCCTGAAGCAAGCCTGCCAGATTGGCCAGTCATATGGCTCCCTGGCTTACGTTCACGGGTTGTCGCTCACCGATGCAATGCGTGCCTTCCTCTTCTTCCGCGATTTCCTTCAAGAGAGCGTTATCCAGGGGCGGGAGATCACGAGTGATCCCATCACGTTGGTCCGCCAGATCAATCGCTACGTGAATGAAGTGCTATTGGCGATGGTGGATGCGTATGAACAGGGGGTCCAGGCAGTCAATGGAGGAGAACGAGGCGCGGAAGCGTGAGCTGGCCCGCAAACGAGCCTCGCTGTACATGCCGTCTGGCTCGGTGCTGTACGACCGCGTGGTCCCCGCCGTGCTGGTTTTGTTGGCCTTGGGCCTGGGAATCATTATGCTCATCGTCGTGGGAGTTGTCTTGCGGATTATCCCATATAGCTGACGAACAACCGACGACGAAGGACCAACAACTAACTTTCAACAGCGTTCGTCCTTCGTCGTTCGTCGTTGATCGTCCCAAAACAGGGGGAGACAGAAAATGAAGATCACCTCTCTACTGCCCTTCATCACCACTGCCATTACGTTCGTGTTTGTTTTTCTTGTGCTCCAACGATACACGCGGCGGCGCGGGATCTATCTCCTGGTGTGGGGGATCGGCCTCATCCTATATGGTCTCGGCACCTTTGCTGAAGCGTATTCGACCCTGGAGTGGAATCCAACGATTTTCCGGCTCTGGTACATCTGTGGGGCAATGCTGACGGCGGCATGGCTGGGCCAGGGTACCATTTACCTGCTGGTTCGCCGCAAAGTTGGCGCGTTTCGCCTGGCCGATATTCTTGGCGGCGCACTGCTGGTGCTCTCGCTGGTCGCCATCGCCGTCATGTTTGCAACTCCACTGAATGCGGCAGCCTTCCAAACAACGAAGCCGCTGAGTGACCAATACCGGGAGATCATGCTAAGCACCGCACCCCGGGCGTTCACGCCTATCTTCAACATCTACGGCACGCTGGGGCTGGTTGGTGGGGCGATCTATTCGTCCTACATCTTCTGGCGCAAGCGCGTGTTACCCAATCGCGTCCTGGGGAATATTTTGATCGCCCTGGGTGGCCTTTCCCCAGCCCTGGGTGGGACACTCAGTCGCCTGGGAACCACTGAGTTTCTTTATCTGAGCGAGCTCGTCGGCGCAGTCGTCATGTTCACCGGCTTTATCCTGGCGACTTCCCAGGTGCCGGCGCCACAGACGGCGGGCGTCGAGCTGGCGCAGACAACGTAAGACCTATACTCACCGTTCGCAGTTTCGCTCATCCATTTATGGCAAAGGAGGCCAGAACATGGGAAACAAGAATCAATGGTGCTTCGCCTGGCTGGTCAGAAGGCCGGAAGACCTGGGCAAAGACCGTGCCGCGTTAGTGAAGGGTGCCAAATGGCCTGCCGGTAGCGTCATCACCATCTCGTTCCTCGATGGTGACCCAGCGGTTCAGCAGAAAGTCAAGAAAGTTGCGTTGCAGTGGGCCGGCCCCCGGATGGCGAACCTCAGCCTTGACTTCAGGAAGGATACGACGAACACTGACATTCGTATTTCCTTCAAGTACTCAGGCTCGTGGTCCACGATCGGGACAACCTGCAGGTTCGTCACTGACAAGACCGAACCCACGATGAACTACGGATGGTTGGACGCGTCGACGCCCGGCGACGAAGTCCAGCGCGTGGTTCTGCACGAGTTCGGCCATGCCCTCGGGCTTATCCACGAACATCAGAACCCCGGCGGCAAGATCAACTGGAACCGGGAACAGGTCATCAAGGATCTCTCCGGCCCACCCAACAACTGGTCGCTGGAGGATATCGAGCTCAATGTCTTCCAGCCGTACGACAAGTTCGAAACGAACTTCACGAAGCTGGACCCTAAGTCCATTATGATGTACCCGATTCCAAAGTCCTGGACGACCGATGGCTTTTCAGTCAGTCTGAACACCAGGCTCTCGAGGCGGGACAGGAAGTTCATCCGCGAGCAGTATCCATAAGTCTTCCGGAGTAAGGTGCGACGCACTTCGGAAGTGCGTCGCACCTTACTCCACGTCAGTGGAGCATGCGATGGCCAAAGATGACTGGGCGATCGTCGTCGGGATTCGGTTCTACCCGGAGCTTGACAATCTCGACGGCCCTGAAAACGACGCCAAGGCTTTCCGCAACTGGTTAGTCTCTCCCACCGGTGGCGCTGTCCCGCGCAACTGATCCTCTCGTCGCAGTATAAGCTGCCGTTTCACTCGGCAGACGAAGCCAAGCCGACCGCCGAACGCATCCAAAAGGCCCTCGAGAAGCTGCAAGACATCGCATTGAAGAACCAGGGCGAGGGCCGTGGCCTGCGTATCGGCCGGCGGCTCTACCTTTACATGTCCGGGCATGGGTTTACGCCCCGTGACGACCAGACCGGCCTGTTGACGGCCAACGCCACGCGGATGCGTGTCGGCCCCGGCTTCCACATCCTGGGGCAGTATAACGCGGACTGGTTCTACAAGGCGGGCTGTTTCGACGAGATTGTGCTGTTCATGGATTGTTGCCGTGAGATCTATCAAGTACCGGCACTCAACATGCCGTACCGAGACCTCATCGACGAAGACGCGGTCAACCGGGTCAAGCGTTTCTACGCGTTTGGCACCAAATGGTCCCGCCTGTCGCGGGAGAAAAAGATTGATGGGGTCATCCACGGGGTGTTTACCGCGGCACTGCTGAAGGGCCTGAAAGGGGCGGCTTGCGAGCCCAACTCGGGCGGCCAGATCACCGTAGACTCTCTCCGGAATTTCCTCTACAATAACATGAAGAACTTCCTGACGCCGAAGGAACTCACTGACCCGGACATCCCGAAGGAGCCCGACATTCCCAACTTCGGCAGCAGTTTTGTCCTGGCCACGGTTCCCGTCCCGAAGTATCCCGTGACCATCCACGTTCCGCCAGACCTGGTGGGGAAGAAAGCTGAAATTCTGGACGGCAAAGATTTCAACGTCGTCGAATCTACGACAGCAGCGCCGCCGGTATGGCCGGTGTCCCTGGAACGGGGCAAGTACCTGGCCGAAGTGCTAGGCGACGGCTTGCGGCGGACGACGATCACCGTCAGCGGCACAGGAGGGGTCGATGTCAGCTTCTAATCCGAGCAATCAGGTGCGCCTTGAGGTGCGAACGCAGGATGATGCCGCCGAGATCTACGTGATTGACGCCCACTTCCACCTTGCCGCACGCGGCCTTGGCCGGTCGCAGACGTTTTACCTGGATCCCGGCGTCTACACTGTCAAGGTCCGGGCCGGATCGGCAACCCGGGAAGAAGACGTCATCCTGGGCAAGGGCGACAAGGAGTTGCTAAAGGAGTTCCCGGCCCTCAAGTTTGCGTCTCCGGCGCCACTCGAGGACACGGCGAAGACCCACGAGTACCACATGGCAGCGGCCAGCACAGAGAGCCGCAACGTGCGCGTCCAGGCCGGGCAAGGGAGCTGGATTTTCATCTTTGCCCGCGACTGGACCGCACCCGGCAGACCACCTGTGTCCCCCGAGGGCTCTCAGCATCCAGCGGCGGGACTTACGCTCACGGACGCGCGAGGCAACCTGGTAGCCAATTTCGCCACGCAGTCCGAATGCGACCTCAGCCAGGATCCGTGGGCAGCGTGCAACGTACAAGTCAACCCAGGACTTTACCGGCTGAGGCTTGAGCTACCTTCGGGTGCAATTCTAGAGCAGACAGTCGTGGCCTCACCTGGGGGGCAGACACAGCTTTTCCTCTTGCAGCGAGCTTATGGCCCGGAGCCGAATGACCGGCGCGCCGATTTACCTGGCGCATCCGTCCTGCTCGCCAGAGGCTACGGCTTTGATCCGAACAGACCTGATATGCGCCTGGTTGAGTTGGCGCGCCTCGGCCTGACCAACACTCGACAGGTGCTTCCGGACAACGTCGTGCAGGAGATGTTATACGGGAAATTTGAAAACCCCATGCTCGGCATCTACGGTGCCCATCTTCTCCTGCTCAGGCAAAAAGTGGAAACCGAGCATCTGCGCACCGTCGTCGTCAACTTGCGCGGATTGGTTGGCACGCACCCGGATGTCGAGGCCCTGGCCCTGGGGCTTGGCCCGGGCGAAAGCTCGTACGTCTTCGAAGTCCCGCCCATGCTTCGCCGGAGCTGGTCACTTGTCCTCAATGCGTCTGTCAAGAGACCGGGCCTGGTTCCGCTGGACTCGTTAGCGGCACAGGTCGCCAGCCGTCTATGGGGGGGAGAGCCCTGGCTCCTCTGGATGACGCCGGCTCCAGAGGCACCGGCCCCTGCAGTGAAGGGTCTACGTAAGACCAAGGAAGTGCTGGAAGCCAGCGATCTGGAAGCCACTCTCAAAACCCAGTTGCAACTGGTCGACCAACCGAAGAAGCCTTTCACCGCCTATGGTTTCCCCCGGCCATCGGTTGAAAAAGCGTTGGTCCCCGATCCTGCTGCGCGTACGGTGAAGCCGCAACTCGACGACGATACGGTAAACAGGCTGGTGCAAGTCCTGGGGGTTCCAAGGGCCAAAGTAGAGGATCTGCTGGAGAAGTTGGCTGAAAAGAAAGACCAGAATGAAACTCAAGGCAATCCGGCATGACTTGAGCTACCTGACCAGCGCCGCACTCCTGGCCGTAGCCACAGTTACCGCCACCACCGGCCTGGTGTCTGATCTCTGGGATCTGAATGACTTCGTCTTCCACAAATACCTCGGCTACACCCTGGCCATCCTGGCCCTGGCCCACGTCTACTTTCACTGGAGCCGGTTAGTGGGTTACGCCCGCTGGCGGGTGCGTAGGGGAGCAGTAACGCGCGGTCGTGCGGCAGAGACTCCGTCTCAAGTCTGCTATTTGAGCCGCGCGACCGCGCGTTTTCCCAACTGTTGTACTACACCGGGGGGATTAACGCCGAGCGCTGGGGGCATGGGTTGCGCTCTGCCCCCTCAGCCGGGGCGCTGTACCCTATCGAGGTCTACCTGGTGGTGCACCGGGTGGAGGGCTTGAAGCCGGGCTTGTATCACTATGGCGTGCGGGACCACGCCCTGGAACTGGTGCGGGCCAGCGACCTACGAGGGGAAATTGTCCGGCACGGGCTGATGCAGGAGTTCCTGGGGCAGGCCAACCTGGTGCTGGTCTTCACCGCCATCTTCCAACGGCTGCGCTGGAAGTATCAGGAACGCACGTACCGGTATGCTTTGCTGGAGGCGGGCCACCTGGGCCAAAACGTGTACCTTGCCGCGACTTCCATGGGGATGGGCGCCTGTGCCGTGGGCGCCTTTCTGGACGACGATCTCAACGCCATGCTCGGGGTGGACGGACAGCACGAGGCGGCTATCTACATGCTCTCGGTAGGCAAAGTGTGAGTGCTCGCACTCAAATACGGATAGGCGCAAATCCCTCCAGTTGTCACCCTGAGCGGAACGGAGGGTCTCTTCGTACTGAGCGCCGAGACGTGCACAGAGATGCCTCGCTTCGCTCAGCATGACAAACCGGCAGAGTATTCACGTGGGCAGAATGGAATGGATGTCAACACCGTTTTGCGCGGCATCAAAATCATCGACCTCACCCAGGCCCTGGCTGGCCCCTACTGCTCGATGATGCTAGGCGACCTGGGCGCCGACGTGCTCAAAGTGGAGCCGCCTGGCAGCGGCGACCAATCGCGCGGGTGGGGGCCGCCGTTTCTCGAAGGGGAGAGTGCCTACTTCCTCTCGGTCAACCGCAATAAGCGCAGCCTGACCCTTAACCTCAAGCACCCCGAGGCGCAAGCAATTTTGCATCGTCTGGTCCAAGACGCGGACGTGTTCCTGGTGAATCAGCCCCGCATCTCGTCCCTGCGCGCCCTCAAGATCGACTGGGACACGCTGCACGCGTTGAATCCGCGCCTGGTCTACGGCTCG
>JBBITV010000024.1:0-3199 GCA_037440585.1 Chloroflexota bacterium | reverse complement strand
GCCGGCCGGGGCGGCTACGACGTCATCGCGCAAGCCGAATCGGGGCTGATGGCACTAACCGGTGAGCCGGACCAGGGGCCAGTCCGCTACCCGATCCCTCTCGCCGACGTTACCGCTGGCATCTACACCGTCATCGGCGTCCTGGGGGCACTGCTCGTCCGGGAGCGCACGGGCGAGGGGCAGTTCATCGACACCTCGCTCCTGGAGTCCCAGGTCGCCTGGCTCACGAACGTGGGCGGGGCCTACTTTGCGACCGGGCAGCGTCCGCCCAAGCTAGGCAACGCCCATCCCAACATCGTCCCCTACCAGCCCTTCCGCGCCCGCGATAAGTATCTCATCGTCGGAGTGGGCACCGAGCGACTTTGGGCGCGCTTCTGCGAAGTGCTGGGTATTGCCGAGACCATCGGACGCGACCCGCGCTTTCTCACCAACCGCGATCGCCTGGCGCACCGCGCCGAGTTGACCCCCCTCCTCGAAGCCATCTTCGCCCAAGACGACGCCGACCACTGGGTCGAAAAGCTCCTGGTCGCCGAAATCCCATCCGGCCCGATCAATTACGTCGATCAGACCTTGAACGATCCTCACCTGAAAGCGCGCGGCTTCATCGTCGAACTTGAGCACCCGTTGATTGGAACGGTGAAATCGTTGGGGAACCCGGTGAACCTGTCGCAGACGCCGGTGACCTACCGCTTGCCACCGCCGCGATTGGGAGAGCATAATGTTGAAGTATTGTCGCCACTGGGTTACGGCCCGGAGGACGTGAAGCGGCTGCGAAACGAAGGGGTTATCTAAACGGTTGAAGGTTGAAGGTTAGAATCCTAACTTTCAACCTTCAACCCTCAACCTTCAACCGTACACGGCTTCCCAACATCGCCAACACGCTGCGCAAATCCTCAGGCAGCGGTGCCGTGAACGTGACCGGCTCCCCGGTCGAAGGCAGCTCGAAGCTGAGCCGCCAGGCATGTAAGAACTGGCGCTCCAGCGGCAGCTTGCGCTTGCGACGCCCATACACCGGGTCGCCCACGACGGGATGGCCGACGGCAGCCAGGTGCACCCGGATCTGATGGGTACGCCCCGTCAGCGGCCGGGCCTCGATCAGGGTATAGTCTCCCAGAACCTCCAGGACCCGGTAATCGGTCTGGGCCGGGCGGCCGTGCCTGGGCGACACGGCCATACGCTTGCGCTCGCGCGGATCGCGCCCGATGGGCATGTCGATGCGCCCGCGTTCCGGGCTCAGCTTCCCTTCGACCAGGGCCAGGTAGATTTTCGACACGAGGCGGTGCTTGAACTGAAGCTGCAGCTTGCGGAGGGAGACATCATTCTTGGCGATGAGAATAAGCCCGGAGGTCTCCTTGTCCAGGCGATGGACGATCCCCGGTCGCAGTTCCCCGCCAATGCCTGCCAGGTCCGGCACATGAGCGAGAATAGCATTCACCAGGGTTCCTGAAGCGTGCCCCGCCGCCGGGTGAACCACCATTCCGGCTGGCTTGTTGATGACGAGCACGTCCGCATCCTCATAGATCACATCCAGGGGGATACGCTCGGGCAGCAAGTCTACTGGAGCCGGGGGCGGCACCTGGATCACGATTCGGTCGCCGACCTCGACACGATGGCTCGGCTTGACAACGGCGCCGTTCAGGGTGACGAAGCCGTCCTTAATCAACCGCTGTACCTCGGCGCGCGAGACCTCCGGCACGTGCGCGGCGATGTACTTATCGATGCGCTCGCCGCCAACCTCAATGACCAATGTCCAATGACCAAATCCCAACCGGGTTGGTCCTCGGTCATTGAGGTTTGTGACTTGGGATTTGGTCATTGGGATTTGGGATTTGGGATTTGGTCATTGGGATTTGAGACCTGGTCATTGGCCATTGAGGGTGCCTTTTCCGGCTCCCGGAGGAGGTGGAAAGCCAGGATCGCGACGCCAACGACGATGGCGCTGTCAGCCAGGTTGAAGACCGGCCAGATCTTGAAGTCAATGAAGTCGATCACATAGCCGAATTTGAGCCGGTCAAAGAGATTGCCAAGAGCGCCGCCGAGCTGCAGGCCCAAGCTTACGCGCACGAGCATCTGATCGGCAGGTAAATAGCGGTAATACCCGATGATCGCCACGATGACGACGACGGCGATCACCAGAAAAAGCATCCCGCGGTCCGGGAACAGGCCGAAAGCCGCGCCCGAATTGACCACGTGGGTGATGCTGAACAGCCCGCGCAAGGCCGGAATCGGATTCCAGGACTCGCCATATTCAAGGTAACGCAAAACCAGGAATTTGCTCCCCTGGTCCGCGATGAATACGAGGGCGGCGATGCTGAGCAGTAACAAGCGGCCCCACTGTGAAGTGTTCAATGCAGTGTCATCCTCGCTCTTTACACCGGGTCCCCAGTACATTGACCACCACGCGGACGAATCACCCCGCTACCGTGCATTCTATTGTACTCGATTCACGGAGCAAACGCAAGTGAGGCTTTTTCGCTGCTCTGGACACCCGTTGACCGATCTCACACGATGCGCTATAATTCGACTTGACGCCGTTCCCAAGGGAGAACCTCAAGTGAAGCTCTCGGTGATTATCCCAGCTTACAACGAATGCACAACCATTGCAGAAATCATGAAACGCGTGTGCGCACAAAATCTGGACAGCATCGAGAAGGAATTGATCGTTGTAGACGATGGCTCCACCGATGGCACGCGCGAAGTGCTGCAACAGATTCCCCCCACCGACGACATCCGAATCTTCTTCCACGAGCGTAATCGGGGCAAGGGTGCCGCAGTTCGCACCGGCCTGGCTCATGCCACCGGTGACCTGATCCTCATCCAGGACGCCGACCTTGAGTACGACCCACGCGATTACCCCCAACTCCTTCAGCCCTTGCTTGAGGGGCGTGCCAAGGTGGTCTACGGCTCGCGCTTCCTGGGCGGCCCCCGCAAGGCGATGCTGTTCTGGCACATGGTCGGTAACAAGATATTGACCCTTCTCACCAATATCCTGTTCGACTCGATCCTCAGCGATATGGAGACCGGCTACAAAGTATTTGCAGGCGAGGTTATCCGGGGAATACCCCTACGCTCGCGTCGCTTTGACTTTGAGCCGGAGGTAACGGCTAAAGTGCTCAAACGTGGTCACCGTATCTTCGAAGTGCCGATCACATATACCGGACGCGAATACTCCGAAGGAAAAAAGTCTTTTTTCCTTCGG
>JBBITV010000023.1:0-18191 GCA_037440585.1 Chloroflexota bacterium | reverse complement strand
GCGCTGGATAGATGCCCACTACGAACCTTTTCAGACAAGCTCTGAGGTCAGGGCGCAAAGTGGAATGGTGAGTATTGTGGACGGTAGTATATCGCAGAACATGGCCCTTGTCAAGGAAATTCTGGCGACCTCAAGGCAAAGTCTTGTTAATCTGATATGACCATTCATGCTGGCTCTGCTCTCTTGCAAATTGCCTGGCTTGCCAGTATAATCCAGGTACTTGTCAAGCCCGAGGAGCTTAACGATGGAACTCACCGAAGCGACCCAGTTGTTGACGTGGTTGGACCAGCAACAGCGCCAGGACGCAGCTCGACTGTCTGGCCTGCAAAGCGACATGGCCGCTCAACAGGCGGTGGTGAACGATCTCTCCCGGCGCATGGAAGAGCTGGTTGGCCAGTTGATGCGCGTGGAAACCGAGCTGAGCCGCTTTGCCGAGATCGAGAAGTTGCTGGATCAGGTGAAAACCGATTTGTTGGACCGGCTTGCAGATGAAGCCGCAGCGCGGGAAGCGCTGGATGCCGCACGCCAGGGCAGCACCGGCCAACTCCAGACTGCGCTGCAAGACCTGGCCCAGCTCGTCCAGGGACTCCGGACCGAGCACGACCAGACGCGGAATCTCCTCTCCAGCAACATTGCGCCGACGTTGCAACAGCAAGTTACGAACAACGAGGAATTGGCGAAGATCGTGCAGGGGCTTCAGGCCGATCTGAGTCAGACCCGGAAGAACCTGACCCAGGCTATCGGCCCAACCCTCGAATCCCAGGGCCAGCAGATTGCCGCCCTGGCCAGGGATTTGCAGGAGGCGCAGGCACGCCTTACGCGCACGCAGACATTGGCTGGCAAGCTCGCGCAACGCACTGCGCATCAGAACGAATTGATCGCCGGGCTCACGCGCCAAATCCAGGCCGTCCAAACAGACGTGGTGAGCACGCAGGCTCAGCTCGTCAGGTTTCCCCAGATCGAGAACGCCTTGACCCAGGCTAAAGTCGAGATCACGGCTCTGGTGCGCGAGACTGAGCGCCGTCTGAACGAAGCCGCGGCACAGGCGGCCGAGATGCGGCACAAAGAGCGCCAGGCTGACCACGAGGCTATGGCGCTGATACAACAGCAGGTGGATACTCTGCCGCGCCTGGTCGAGCGGCAGGACGCCGCCACCGCCGAGAACCGGCGGTTGTCTGATGCGATTCAGCATTTGGACGCCCGTGGCGCAGAGCTGAGCAAGGCCATCCAGCAGAAGACGGAACGGTTGCTTTTTGTGGAGGAGCGGCTCACGCATGAGTCGGAGCGGGTGGCGGAGCTGGAGCAAATCGCCCAGGCGCTTGCCAGGGATATCGTGGAGCGCACAACCCGGGTGCCATTCCTGGACGAACAGCTCACACGTGACCAGGGCCGGATCGACGGCCTGGATTTGCTGACTGCGAGCCTGCAACGTGAGCTCGAGGAACTCGCTGTCCGCATCCCCCTCCTGGATGAGCACCTGACCAAGCACGGGCATCGCCTGGACTTCCTTGAGGCTGAACAGCCGAAGCTACAGAAGCGCGATGAAGAGGCGGCGGCCAAGATACGGTTTTTGGACGAATGGGCACAACGTAGCGCGGAGAAGATCGACGAGCTGGAACGTTTCGAGGAGCGTCTCAAGCGGGAACAGGCCGATCTGGTCGAAATGCAGAAGCGCCACGACACTCAGGTCGATCAGCAACTGGCTCAGTGGGCGCAGGACCTGGCGCAATTTCGTGCCCAGCTCGAGGCCTGGAGCCGGGAGCAACGTCGCTTTGCCGGGCAGTACGACGCCGCGCAGGCGATGCTGGCGCAGATCGAGGAGCTGGCGCAGCAACTGGGCCGGGACCAGAAGCAGGTGCAGGAAATGCAGCGCCTGGACATGGAGGCGCAGCGGCGTGAGCTGGAGGAGTGGAAGCAGGCGAACGACAAGCGTTGGCAATTGTTTGAAAACAAGTACAGTTGGGATCGCAGCCAGCAAGCCAAACTTGATGAGACTTATGGTAAGCGTCTGGAACAGCTTGAAACCTGGCGCACCCAAGATATTGCCCGCGCGGATGGTATGGAGAAGCAAGCTGCCAACCGCCACCAGGAGCTGTTGGACCACCTGGCCGAACTCTGGGTATTCCAGGAAGATTGGGCCAGGCGCCAGATGGCGGAGCTGAAATGGTGGTTTGAGCATTTCGAGGAATCGCGGCTGGCACCGCCTTCACCCAGCCGCGGCCGGCCAGGCCCCCCACCGCGCATCACACCGTATCAGCCGCAGGTGTCGGGACCGAAGGACACGTGATGCGTAAGAGAGGTACCCAGGTACACAGGTACACAGGGAAACAGGGACGCGTGTAGCTATCTCCCTGTGTACCTGTGTACCTGTGTAGTTGTGTACCTCTTTGCACGATTATCTAGAAAGAACCTATGCGCGTTATCGGTACCGCCGGACACGTCGATCACGGCAAATCGACGCTGGTGAAAGCCCTGACGGGCATCGATCCCGACCGGCTCAAGGAGGAGCGGGAACGAGAGATGACCATCGACCTGGGCTTTGCCTGGCTGACCCTACCCAGCGGCGAGCCGGTCAGCGTCGTAGACGTGCCGGGCCACGAGGACTTTATCAAGAACATGCTCGCCGGGGTGGGGGGGATCGACGCGGCAGTGCTCGCCATCGCCGCCGACGAGGGTGTTATGCCCCAGACCCGTGAGCATCTGGCTATCCTGGACCTTCTGAAAGTCAAGACCGGCGTCGTAGCCCTGACCAAGGTCGACCTGGTGGACGACCCGGAGTGGCTGGAGTTGGTGGAAACGGATGTCGCGGAGTTGCTTGAAGGCACAGTCCTGGCCGAGGCGCGGATCATCCCCGTTTCCGCGCGCACGGGTCAGGGCCTCAAGGACCTCCTGGCCGAGCTCGACCACTTGCTCCAGGTCACACCGCCACGCCGCGACGTTGGCCGGGCGCGCCTACCCATTGACCGGGTTTTCACGATGTCTGGCTTTGGGACGGTGGTCACTGGTACGCTCATCGATGGCCATCTGCGCGTCGGCGAAGAGGTCGAGATCTTGCCCAAGGGGATCAAGGCGCGTATTCGGGGCTTGCAGACCCACAAGACGAAACTGGAGATGGCTATTCCCGGCAGCCGGGTGGCGATCAACCTGACCGGTGTGAGCACGGACCAGCTTGAACGTGGTGACGTGGTGACGTTGCCGGGCTGGTTGGCGCCTACCCTCCTGGTCGACGTGCGCCTGGAGGTGCTGGCCGACGCGCCCAAGCCAGTGCGACACAACATAGAAGTCGAATTCTTCAGTGGCTCGGCTGAAATTCCGGCGCGGACGCGCATCCTGGGCGCCCAGGAGATCGCCCTCGGACAGTCCGGGTGGGCGCAGCTTCGCCTGGCGCGGCCGGCCGCCCTGGTCAAAAACGATCGCTTCATCCTGCGCCAGCCATCCCCTGGCGTGACCATTGGCGGCGGGGTGGTGGTGGATCCACACCCGCAGCGCCGCCACCGCCGCTTTCGCACGGAGGTCACGCAGCGCCTGGAGACTTTGGCTCATGGTAGCCCCGAGGAGATCCTCCTGGAGGCGCTCCAGCGCGACGAGCCGGCCGAGGCGCGGGCCTTGATCCGCCGCAGCAATCTGGCCCAGGCTGCCGCCGAAGAGGCGCTCGGCCGTCTACTGTCTGGGGGCATGGTGGTCGTACTGGGGGCGGATGGCGCCGGGACGGACGCCCGGGCGGTCATCGCTGGGGGCCGGCAGCTTATGTCCAGCGCCGGCTGGCGAAGCTTATCCGACCGGATAGTGGGTCTGGTGAGCGAATACCACCGCCAGTATCCATTGCGGGTGGGAATGCCGCGTGAGGAGCTGAAAAGCCGGCTGCGGCTGGACCCACGGCTATTCAACGAGGTGGTCGCCCAGGCTGGGCGCGCGGGGCGCGTGGTGGAGGCCGAGACGTTCGTGCACCTGCCCGGCCACGCCGTGAAGTTCACACAGAGCCAGCAAGCCCAGGTCGAACAGCTCTTGCGCACTTTCCGCCAGAATCGCTTTACCCCGCCCTCTGTCGCCGAGGCCGAGGCACAAGTGGGCGCCGAGGTCTTCAACGCCCTGCTGGAGCAGGGCCAGCTCACCAAAGTCAGCGAGGACGTTGTCTTCCTGACCGAAGCCTACCAGGAGATGGTTACGCGGATCATCGAGTACCTGAAGACGCACCCAAGTATCACCGTGGCGCAAGTGCGCGACATATTCGGCGCGAGCCGTAAATATGCGCTGGCGCTGATGGAGCACCTGGACGAACGGCGGATTACCCGGCGCGTTGGGGATGAGAGGGTCCTGAGGTGAAAGATAGGCGGAAGAACCCGCTTGCAGAGGTCTTTGGATTTCCTCCAGACAATTTCTCACCTGAAGCGGAACGTTATCGGAAGCTCCGGCTTTGCCCGTTCAACAACAAGGTGCCAAACTGCACGAAGGATAAGGCCCAAGACCCATTGGGCGTTTGCAGCATCTACGAAGACGAGCGGATAGCTGTTACCTGTCCCGTCCGCTTTCGCCAGAATTGGATGATCGCACAGGACGCCGCCGAATTCTTCTTCCCCCAGAATACGCTCTGGACATCTCTTATCGAAATCCGGCTCAATGACAGGTACGGTAGATCCGCTGGTAATATTGACGTGGTTTTGGTTGCTTACGATGACAAGGGGCATCTCCTTGACTTTGGTGCGCTAGAGGTTCAGGCTGTTTACATCTCCGGCAATATACGCGGTGTCTTCCAGTACTACATGAGCGATCCGGCAAGTCGCTACGATCTGGATTGGACAGGCCGGAAAGGCTATCCACGGCCCGACTATCTTTCGTCTTCACGTAAGCGGCTTGCGCCTCAACTGATTTACAAGGGAGGCATCCTCAATTCGTGGGGGAAGAAGATCGCTGTTGCTGTGCACGGTGGTTTCTATGATACTCTTCCTGCCTTGCCCGAGTCTGCTCCAGAGGATGCCAATATCGCCTGGCTGATTTACGATCTTCAGCACAATGCTGGGCAAACCCGGTATGAGTTGGTTCGCTCCCGGACAGTCTACACCCAGTTCAAACCAGCTCTGAATAGAATCACCATGCCCGAGCCTGGCACGCTAGAGGACTTCCTCGATCTTCTGCAAGCAAGACTTGATGAGAAGTTGGACAATGGTCATCCACCTGACGCGCCAACGCTGACGGATTTTTTTGAACGGGAGGGTTAGGCATTTCTCATGCGGCAATTGTCCTTTTTCGATACACCGAAGGATCATATTGTCAATGTGGCGTCGGTGCCTAAGCGTAGCCCCTTTCGATTCCCTGGGGGGAAAACGTGGCTTGTACCACGCATCAGAGAATGGCTGGCGAGCCTGTCGACGCGACCGGCCGAGTTTATCGAGCCATTTGCTGGCGGGGGGATTGTCGGCCTGACCGTGGCGTTTGAAAAGCTTGCCAATCATGTCACCCTGGTTGAGTTAGATGATGAGATAGCCTCTGTCTGGCGTGTCATTCTTGAAGGTGATGCAGAATGGCTTGCCAACACGATTGCTACGTTTCAGCTTACTCCAGAGTCCGTCAAAGCCATATTATCAAAGACTCCTCCTACACTTCAAGAGAAGGCATTTCGTACGATTCTGAAGAACCGGATAAATCGCGGCGGGATTCTGGCGCCCGGTGCTGGTGTGCATAAGTATGGGGAAGATGGGAAAGGTATCAAATCGCGGTGGTATCCACAAACACTCAAGAGGCGGATTCTGGATATCGTCGCCGTACGGGATCGAATCGCATTTATTGAGGGCGACGGTATGGCGGTGCTCCAGCAGAACGCGCATCGCACTGACGTTGTCTTCTTCATCGATCCCCCCTACACGGCTTCAGACAAAAGGGCTGGAACGCGGCTCTATAAGCACTTTGAGATAGACCATGAGGAATTGTTCAGGATTGCGACTACACTCGCTGGCGATTTTCTGATGACCTACGACGATGCCAAGGAAGTGCGCGATCTTGCAATGAGGCATGGGCTCGACATGGAAACTATTGGGATGAAAAGCACGCATCACGCAAAGATGACCGAATTGTTAGTTGGTCGCAATCTCGATTGGGTGAGACACCGTAAGAGTTTAACCAAGGCAAGCTCCTGTTCTTCCGTGGAAAACACGCTTGCGCCCTAATCAGATTGTCTTGGGGATACTCCTGAGTAGCCTCATCGGCCTGGCAGGCTATCAGGCCAAGGCGCTATCGGTGAGCGGGGTCTTCGGTGCAATTCTGGTTGGCACAGCGATCCTCGGATTTGGCGGGTGGACCTGGGGGCTGCTGCTCATCATTTTCTTTACCTCCTCGAGTCTACTTTCGCGTTACCGTGAACCACAGAAAGAACATCTGGCCGAAAGGTTCGCCAAGTCCGCCCGCCGTGATTTGGGCCAGGCGCTCGCGAACGGCGGGGTCGGGGCACTGCTGGCGGCTTGGTATGCGTTCCGGCAGGAGTCAATCCTGTTCGTCGCCTTCGCCGGCGCCATCGCCGCCGCAACCGCGGATACCTGGGCCACTGAGATCGGGGTCCTCAGCCCGCGCCCGCCGCGCCTGATTACCACGGGGCGAACGGTGACGGCTGGTACGTCAGGCGGGGTGACTGCCATGGGCCTGACGGCGGCCTTCCTTGGAGCGGCAACCATTGGTTTGTCCGCCCTTCTGCTTCGGACAGCGGAAATCGCGTTGGCGAGCGCCATGCCGGACCCGGAGCCAATCCGCCTGCTGATCATTACACCGATGGCGGGGGTCGCTGCGGCTGTGTTTGACAGCTACCTGGGTGCGACCGTGCAAGCTATCTACTACTGTGAGGCCTGCCAGAAAGAAACCGAGCAGCCGATCCATCGGTGCGGCACTCCAACCCGGCAGATTCGGGGCTGGTCCTGGCTTAACAACGACTGGGTGAACTTCCTGGCGACGGCGTTCGGCGCGGGTGCGGCGATCATCGGGTATTGGGGAGTTGGCTGAAGCATTTGTAGTCGCGTCGATGAAGAGTGCCGCACCAGAAGGGGCAGACTGACATGACAAACCTCGACCCTTGTAAGCCGCTTAGCCAGGTACGGCGTCAGGACCGTATGGTCGACGATGATGCCTGGATCAGCGCAATGCTGCATCGCGCGCCCGTGGGTGTCCTGGCAACAGTCTATGATGGACAACCCTTCATTAACACCAATCTCTTCGTTTACGACGCAGAGAAGCGCGCGATCTATCTCCACACCGCACGCGAGGGGCGCACGCGGACAAACATCGAAAGCGATGGGCGCGTCTGCTTCAGCGTGAGCGAAATGGGGCGGTTGTTGCCGGCAGACACTGCCCTCGAGATGAGCGTGGAGTACGCCAGCGTTGTCATTTTTGGCCGTGCCACCATCGTCTCGGACCAGGCTGAAGCCACGCGCATGTTGCAGTTGTTACTCAACAAATACTTTCCACACCTGCAACCCGGCAAGGATTATCGTCCTATCATGCCCGAGGAGTTAGCGCGCACATCCGTCTACTGTATCCAGATCGAGGAGTGGAGCGGCAAACGCAAGCAGGTCGCAGATGACTTTCCGGGCGCATTTGTGTATGGGCAGGCCACTTGAGTGGAGGGGGTGAGGAGTGAGGACCGCCGGGGACCAGGCTGAACAGTTACAATCGAGCGGCAGGGAGGCCAACAAACGCTTTCTGCCGGATTGCAAAAGATTCGCTTTATGCTATACTCCTGCCGGAAAATAATACACGCGCGTGACCAGGCAAGGGAGGTGCAACCATGGCAAAACGCATTGGCTTACTCACGGGCGGCGCGGACGCGCCCGGCCAGAATGTCTGTTTAAAGGCGATTGTCTATAACGCAAATGACCAAGGCATAGAGGTCCTGGGGATTCGCAAAGGGTGGGAAGGACTGTTAAACTACAATCCTGACAACCCGGCCACCCACGGTGAGCATGTGATGCTCTTGACGAAGCCCAGGGTGCGGGATATTGACCGTATGGGAGGTTCGTTTCTGCACACCGGTCGCCTGGACCCAGGCGCGGTCCGGCCCGAAACCTTGCCGGTTTTTTCTCCGTAGACAGTACGAGGGGGTGACGCAGCCTTGGGCGAATAAGGAATTGTACGAAGGGCGGAACGTGAATATCGCCATTACCCAGACTGAAAATGAGATCAAATCGACGAACGAGTTTCAGTTCGGCATTGTAACTTCGATGATGTTATCTCTGGCGGTGATCGTCGCCGTGGTCGGCGGCATCGCGCTCATGGGTGCCCTCTCCATTGGCGTCGTGGAGCGTACGAAGGAGATCGGCGTGCTGCGAGCAGTGGGCGCTCGCTCGGGCACGATCATGGGCATGTTCGTGATGGAGGGGGTCCTGCAAGGGGTACTCAGTTGGTTGATCGCGGTGCCCATTTCCTTTCTCATCAGCCAGCCGTTGGCCAATGCGTTGGGCCAGACAATGTTTAACGCGACCCTGGACTATCAGTACAACTATTCAGCGGTGGTGATCTGGCTCGTGATCGTCCTGGTCATCTCCACCCTGGCTTCCATTCTGCCAGCCCGCAATGCCACGCGCATCAGCGTGCGTGCCAGTTTGGCTTATGCTTGATGGGACGGCGGCTTTACCCGGTCGAACTAGTGGCCAAAGCCGGCGTTCCGAAGTGTGGAGGCACTGTGCTATGAAAAACCGACGCAACCTCATCATCGGCATGATCGTTGTGCTGGCCGTCATCGCCGTAGGGATAGGCGCATGCCAGCAGTTGGGCGCGCAATCCGGCGCATCGCCCACCCCGACGCCTGCGACGAAGGCCAGGAGCGCGACCGGTAACATTGTCTCGGCAGAAGGAACGATTGTGCCCTATAAACAAGCCCGATTGTCGTTCAAGATGCCTGGGCGAGTGGTGGAGGTCCTGGTCAAAGAAGGCGACACGGTGACAGCCGGACAGCCGTTGGCGCGGCAAAACATGCGCGACCTGGACAACGCGGTCCGGAAAGCGGAGGCGGCGCTGCAATCCGCCAGGGCGCAATTGGCGAAGACGAAGGCGGGCGCACGCGAGGAGGAAGTGGCCCAGGCGGAGGCCGGGGTGGCGGCGGCGCGCGCCGGTTTGGCGACGGCCCAGGGTGGCCTGGCCGCCGCCCGGGCCAACCTGGCCAAGCTGCAGACTGGCACCACTCAGCGCCAGTTGGAGATCGCGGCTCAGGAGGTGGAGTTGGCGAAGAATCAGTTGTTTGGTGCTCAGGCGCAACGGGATAGGCTTGCCGCCCTCAAGGACGCCCCGTGTTTTTCCGACCCATTCAGTGGTCGCGTAACATGCTCGTATGAGCCGGGCTCGTATGAGGCGGCACAGTCTGCCGTTCAGCAGGCCGAGCAAGGCGTGGAAAATGCCCGGTTGAAATAAGAGGAATTAAAAGCGGGGACGCGCCAGGAAGACCTGACGGCGGCGCAAGCGGCGGTCCAACAGGCGGTGGGCCAGGTTCTGGCGGCGCAGGCACAGGTCAACGAGGCAATGGCGAAACTGGAGCTGGTCAAAGTAGGGGCGCGCGCCGAGGACATCTCCGTGGCTACGGCCGGGGTCGCACAGGCCGAGGCAGCCCTGGCGGCCGCGGAAGCCGCAAGGGAAGACGCAACCCTGACCGCGCCCTTTGCCGGCACCATCGGCCAGGTCAATATCGAAGTTGGCGAGATGGGGACCCCGGAGACGCTGGCGCTGACCGTCGGCGACTTGTCGCGGTTGCGGGTCGAGACGAAGGACCTGAGCGAGGTGGACGTGGCCTCGGTGAAAGTCGGACAGGCGGTGGAGATCAGCGTCGACGCGCTGCCAGACAAGAAGTTTAAAGGTAAGGTGGCGCAAATTGCACCGCAGGCGGTAGAGCGGCGCGGGGATATCGTCTACGTCGTGAAGATCGACCTGGAGCAGGGGACCGAGGCCGGGTTGAGGTGGGGCATGACGGCGTTTGTGGATATTGTCATCGGTTGACACCCCAGGCGGTGCAACTATAATTCGATTGTGACTTAACCTTCGCAAGGCTGCGCGGAGTAGATACCCAGGAGCGCGTGGAATGAATCCCAAGGTGGTCGCCGAGCTTCAGTCGATTTTCGGAGCGGACAACGTTCTGACATCGCAGGCTGAGCTGCTGACCTACGAATACGACCCGACTATCTTCCGGGCAGTGCCGGGCGCTGTGGTCTTTCCCAAGACGGCAGAGCAACTTTCGGCGATGGTGCGGCTGGCGCGGCGCGAAGGGATTCCGTACGTGGCCCGTGGCGCGGGGTCTAACCTGAGCGGGGGGTCCATCCCGCAACCGGGCGGCATCGTGGTGGCGTTCTCCAGGCACATGAACCGCATCCTGGAGATCGACATCCCCAACCGGCGGGCCGTAGTCGAGCCGGGGGTGGTGAACCTGGCGCTTAAGAATGCCCTGGCGCCTTACGGCTACACCTACGCCCCGGATCCGGCCAGCCAGAAGGTATCCACAATGGGTGGAAACGTGGCCGAGAATGCGGGCGGGCCACACTGCCTGAAGTACGGGGTAACCACGAATCACGTGCTGGGTCTCGAAGTCGTGCTGCCCGATGGCCAGATTGTCCAGCTCGGCGGGAAGGCCGAGGACCCGGACGGCTATGACCTGGTGGGGCTGTTCGTCGGGGCTGAGGGCATGCT
This sequence comes from Chloroflexota bacterium, assembly GCA_037440585.1. Classification (GTDB taxonomy): domain Bacteria; phylum Chloroflexota; class Anaerolineae; order Epilineales; family JBBITV01; genus JBBITV01. The sequence continues at coordinate 7,544 of JBBITV010000023.1, read as the reverse complement.
GGGGTTGATTACCAGGATCGTCGTCAAGATCGTGCCGCTGGCCGAGGCCGTCAGGACTATGCTGGTGGTCTTCGATACCATCCGCGATTCGGCCGAGGCGGTATCGGCCATTATTGCCCGCGGGATGATTCCGGCGGCGTTGGAGCTGATGGACAACGCGGTTATCCGCGTAGTCGAGACGAATATCAAAGTCGGCTTGCCCACGGATGCGGGTGGCATCCTGATTATCGAGCTCGAGGGTCTGGCCGACGGGCTGGACCGGCAAGCGGAGGAAGTTGCCCAAATTTGCCGGGCGAACCGGGCGCGGGAGGTGCGCATCGCCCAGTCTGAGGCGGAGCGAGAGCGGCTGTGGGCCGGACGGCGCGGGGCCTTTGCTGCGCTGACGCGGCTGCGGCCCGATTGTTACATCTGCGACGGCACCGTGCCCCGGACCAGGCTCCCCGATGTCCTGGAGCAGGTTTACGAGATTGCGGCCCGCTACAACCTGACCATCGGCACCCTGCTCCACGCCGGCGATGGTAACCTGCACCCGAACATTCTCTTCGACGCCAGCGATCCGGACGAGAAAAAACGGGTGTTTGACGCCAATGTCGAGATTCTGAAAGTATGTGTAGACGCGGGCGGGACGATCACGGGTGAGCACGGTGTTGGCATCGAGAAGCGGGAGGATATGGCCTATTTGTACTCGCCGGAGACGCTGGACGTCATGCAGCGGGTGAAGCGCGCGTTGGATCCGGAGGATCTGTGTAACCCGGAGAAGGTATTCCCGAGGTTGGTGCATGGGGCGTGAGGAAAATAACTCGTGAAAATCGCAATCATGGGCGCGGGCGGCATCGGTGGCTACTTTGGCGGCCGCCTGGCGAAGGCTGGAGAGGATGTGATCTTTATCGCCCGGGGGGCGCACCTGCAGGCGATGCGCGAGCGGGGCCTGACCGTACGCAGTGTCTTGGGCGATTTCAGCCTGCCGAAGGTGCCGGCGACCGACAACCCGGCCGAGGTTGGCGTGGTGGACCTGGTGCTGGTCTGCGTCAAGGCATACGATACCGACGCGGCGGCGCAGGCTATCCGGCCGATGGTCGGCGATATGACAGCCGTGATCTCGCTCCAGAATGGTGTTGACAGCGCGGATCGGCTCGTGGCTGCGGTGGGTTCTGGGCCGGTGTTGGGTGGGTTGTGCCAGATCTCCTCGGCGGTGGCCGAACCGGGGGTGATCGAGCAGGTCAGCCAGTTCGCCCGGGTCGTCTTGGGTGAGCTGGATGGCCGCATCACGCCGCGCGCCGAGGGCATTCTGGCCGCTTTTCAGAAGGCTGGCATCGATACCACGCTGTCGACTAATATTCTGAAAGACATCTGGATCAAGTTCTTGTTCATTGCCACCCACGGCAGCATGACCGCCGCGACACGCTCGCCCATTGGACCGATCCGGGAGACGCCGGCGACGTGGGAGATGTATGTGGACGCGATGCGTGAGATCGACGCGGTCGCCCGGGCCAAGGGGATCGACCTGGGCCCCGGCGCCGTCGAGAACTGGTTGGAATTCGCTAGAGGGATGGCGGCCGGGATCAAGTCGTCCATGCTGGTCGACGTCGAGCGCGGTAATCCGCTAGAGGTGGAAACGTTCAGCGGCACGGTGATTCGCCTGGGACGCGAATTGGGCGTGCCGACGCCCGTGCATCGCTGCCTCTACGCGATTCTAAAGGTCGAAGATACGCGGAATCGAGCACGGCGCGCGGCGGAACAGGCTGTGCCGGCATGACCCAGATTCTGTTGATACGGCACGCGACGAACGACTACCTCAACGCCAAACGCCTGGCGGGCTGGATACCAGGGGTGTATCTGAACGAGGCCGGCCGGCAGGAAGCGGCGGCACTGGCGCAACGTCTGTCACCAGTACCGGTCGCTGCGATCTATTCTAGTCCGCTGGAGCGGGCGGTGGAGACGGCCAAGGAAATTGCCATTCCGCGTGGCCTCACAATTGAGGAGCGGGAAGCTCTGGGTGAGATACACGTCGGGGAGTGGACCGGCCAGGCGCTGGAGGAACTGGCGAAGACAGAGCACTGGGGCATGATCCAGTTTTATCCCAGCATCGCACGCTTTCCAGGTGGCGAGGCCATTCGGGAGATGCAGGCACGTGCTGTGGCTGAGCTGGAGGCGATTCGGGATGCTCATCCTGAGGACACGGTGGTGGTGGTCTCCCACGCCGACGTGATTAAAGCCGTCGTTGCCCATTATGTCGGCCTGCACCTGGATCTGTTCCAGCGGCTGGTCATCGCGCCAGCCTCGATCACCGTGCTACAGATTGACAAGATGGGGTCCCGATTGGTGTGCTTGAACGAAACGGGGTCGCTAACGCACCTCGTCCCACGACCGGCGGAGGAGAAACCGGCACCTGAGGCACAGCCGGCGCTGACTGAGCCGGCCGGGAAGGATGAGTAAGGCATGCCAGAGACTTATGAGTTCAACCCGGTCTCATGGATCACGGCGGACGCGGTAGGGCCGCCCGGGCAGCGTACTTTCTTCCTTCAGGCCCGGCAGGGCTCCCGGTTGATTTCGCTGAAGGTGGAAAAGGAGCAGGTGCTGGCTCTGGCGGGGGCCATCGAGGAGCTTCTGGAGAGGGTGGGGGAACGCTTTCCACTGGATGAGAGCAAAAAGGACGCTATTTTGAACCTGGGCATGAATCTGCAGGAGCCTATCGAGCCGGTGTTCGTGGTTGGGCAAATGGGGCTCGGGTTCGACGAGGAGCGGGACCTGGTGGTGTTGGTTGCCCAGGAGCTGCTGGTGGACGAGGAGAGCCAGACGGTGACGCCGTGGACCACGGCCAGGTTCTGGGGCACACGCGAGCAGATGAAAGCGTTGAGTGAGTACGGTAGCGCCGTCGCCGCGGCCGGCCGGCCGCTGTGCCCGCTGTGTGGCCAGCCCATCGATCCAGGCGGCCATTTCTGCCCGCCCAGCAATGGGCATAATCGGGCGACGTTTGCGTGATGGTGATGCGTGAATTACTGAATCTGCTTACGAACGGGGAGATTGAGATCAAAGGGCTCCTGCCGTGGAGCTCTAACTATACGTACCTGGTAACCGTGTCCAATGGCTCATTGCGCACGCTGGCCGTGTACAAGCCGCGCAAAGGCGAGACCCCACTTTGGGACTTCCCGCACGGCACGCTGTGCCTGCGCGAATACGCTGCCTACCTGGTCAGCGAGGCGCTGGGTTGGTCACTGGTCCCGCCGACGGTGCTACGTGACGGTCCGCTTGGTTTCGGCTCGTTGCAACTTTACATCGATGCTGATCAGGAGCAGCACTATTTTACGTTGCGCGATGCTCATGTAGCTGAATTCAAGCGCCTGGCTGTCTTTGATGTCCTCGTCAATAATGCTGACCGCAAAGGTGGCCATTGCCTTAAGAGCAGAGACAGGCATATCTGGGCCGTCGACCACGGTATTGCCTTCCACGCCGAGCCCAAGCTGCGTACAGTGGTCTGGGACTTCGCCTCGGAGCCAATCCCTGAGGACATCCTGGCCGACTTGCGGGCTTTCCAGGCTCGGCTGGCCCAACGCGATCCAGTCACGCGGGCTCTGGAGCAACTCCTCTCTCCGGATGAGATGAGGGCGCTACGGCAACGGCTTGACGGCCTGCTGCGGTCTGGCAAGTTCCCCGAGCCAGGCCCTTATCGCCATTATCCCTGGCCCCCGATTTAAAGTAGTTCTATTTAGAAGGCGGACAGGGTGACCTTATGGCCGTTGTGTGCCGCTACCTGCTGAACCACCGACCCGGCATAAGTCAGCCACTTCAGGCCATTCTCTTGACCGAGCGAGAACCGGTATGGCGCTGCGCCATACCTGATACCCAGGGTATTCAGCAACCAGAGGTAGACGGCCGTTATCGATGACCAACTGAAATCCAGTTCCCCTTGCGGTCCCTCCCACAACAGTCGATGACTGGTCAATAACAGCCGGCCCTCCCCGATGCTGGTCCAGTCGGCTGGCTGGGACCGGCCACGTAGTTGGACCCGTGGTGGTTCACGCCCGACCCAGCCCTCGAACAGAGCATTGGGCCGGTATGGCAATAAGGCTACTTTGTTCGCCTCCAGGTATACTTTCTCATCATCCGACAGCAGATTCACTCTGGATATCGGGATGGGTGATGGTTGGAAGGCTCGCTTCATCTCATCGTACCAGGCTGAGAGAGCCATGTCCAACCCGAGCAGGTCCGGCGGGCCCCCTACGACCTTCAACCGGAAGTCCTTGCCCACTACCCGACGAATCTCCCAACGCGTTTCACACACCCGGCAACGCAAGGTCTGGGACCCCACCCAGGGCCGCTCGTGAATCAGGGCATCGTTAGTGTGGCAGACCGGGCACCGCCACAGCAGCAGAGCCATCCCGGACCTCCATATAGGGACATGTCCGTTGCCGGCCGCCCGCCCGTTGCTCGAGGACAGGATTGGACCCGCAATCGCCGGCGCCGGTACGGGCCGGAGCTGGACAGGCTGCTCCAGAGGTGCACCATCTCGCAGGGGCGGACCGACCCATTCGCCGACCCCGCCTGGTCCATAGCGGAGTTGATCGAACTCTGCCCGGATACGGGCGTTGGCCCTTTTCAGGTCTTCGTCTGTGATGCGCTCCTGCGGTGTGTCACACAACCTGAAAGGTTGGCCGACCCTTAGCACTACCCGACCGCGAAGACTCGGTCTCACCTGCCAACGCGGCCAGATGTCGTAGGCGCTTGCCGAGCAAATCATCGGCACTACGGGCGCAGCCGTGTGCAGGCCAAGCCAGGCCGCGCCGGGTTGGATAGGGAGAGGACGCCCATCCCAGCGCATATCGCCTTCGGGATTCATCACTACGAACCCGCCGTTCTGCAAGACCCGGTATCCTTCCAGCAGGTTAATCGCCAGTCGCCCCGCCGAATGGGGCACCAGTGGGCGAAGACTCTCTGTCAGACTGGCCGCGCTGCGGAAGTAGGGGAGCGCAAATAGCTCTTCTTGCATATAGCTCATCACTTTGTCCGGCGCGTGCAGAAAGACATCTTTTAGGAACTTTATGCTGGCCCAGCCACAGCAAAGCGTGCAGATCACCCCGAACTCGCTGAACAACACGATGTAGGGGCCTTCACGTGGCAAATTCTCGGCTCCCTCGACGCGGAAGCCGTATAAAAGGCGCATCATCAAGCCTACCAACTGCCAGGGAAGCAAGATTACGAGCCGGGCGATGGAGATCTTCAATTCACGGAGAAACCTCATGAGACGCGCCATACAGTCTGTTCCTCTATTACATGTCCGGGCGATCCCGCAACAAGCCCACCCCGGATTTGGCCTACGTAGTAGTCGTAGGCATCGCCTACCGTCAGGATCTCCCAGGCAGCATCACTGGATACCTTTTTGCCTAGCAGGAACTCAAACTGTAGCAGCAGTTCTACCAATTTCAAGGAGTCGATCGCCAGATCGTTCAGGAAATGAGCATCTGGCGTCAAGACGACCTCGGCTACACCCAGCGTGTCAGACAAAAATTCCCGGAACTCATTGAAAGATAGAATATTTGTCTCAGACATAGATTTTCACCTCATTTCATCTCATCGTATACTAGACACAACTTGCTGCTCCTGGAAGGCCATATCTCGCAAGAGGAATTTCTGCACTTTGCCCGTGCTGGTCATGGGCAAAGTATCGATGATGCGCACCTGGTCGGGCACTTTGTACGCTGCCAGCTCACCACGGCAGTAGCTCCATACGTCTGTGGGAGTTAGCGCTGCGCCATCTTGAGGTACGACGAAGGCCCACACACGCTCACCGGCCAGGGGATCGGGCACGCCAATGACGGCGACTTCCCGGATGCCAGGCTTGCTCAGCAGGTGGTTTTCGATCTCGGCTGGATAAACGTTCTGCCCACCCCGGATGATCATATCCTTCTTGCGACCCACAATACGGACGTACCCCTGTTCGTCCATAGTCGCCAGGTCGCCAGTATAGTACCAGCCCTCTTCGTCCAGGGCCTGGGCGTTGAGTTCGGGCGCCTTGTAGTAGCCGAGCATGACGCTGCCCAGGCGCAGAGCCAGTTCTCCTATCTGCCCGCGCGGCACCTCTCGCCGTTCCTCATCGACGATCCTGGCCTCCATGCCGGGGAACAACCGCCCGACGGTTTCAGCCTGCAAGTGCTCCGGATCACGCGGATTGGTGATCAGCGTGGCACCGCCGACCTCGGTCGCGCCAAAGGCGATGACCACGGGGCAACCGAACGCCTGGCGCGCGCGGCGGACGAGATCGGGTGGACAGGGAGCTGCTCCCATCAGAACATAGAGGAGCGAAGACAGGTTGAGGCGTGAGAACTCCTGGCTGTTGAGGAGCGCCGCCACCATCGTCGGTGCCGCTATCATGGCGTTGACGTGCTCCTGCTCGATGAGCTGCAGCACCCTCGCCGGCTGGAAGCGATCGGCAATCACAATCCGGTAGCCATACAGCAGCCCGTAGATCAGCGCGCTATAGCCAAGGAGGTGGTGTATGGGCGCGGGCCCGAGCACGGTAGGTTGTTTGAGGCCCCAGCGCAGGAAGCGCGTCCCGTACTGCTGCGTCAGCTTCACCAGGCGCCAAAGCTGCACGTGGAGCGGCAAATTGAAGGTGCTCTCACCTTGCGAAACGGCCGCGATCATGCTGCGGTGGCTGTGCATTACCGCTTTGGGGACGCCCGTGGTGCCTGAAGTGTAGACCAGTGCACACAGATCATCCGGGGATACGCGTTCCGGGGACAGCGGGACACGACCGTCAACCGACGGCGGTCGACCGCCACTCATCAGAGGGATAGATCGGTGGTCAGCGGTCCGTCGTCGGCCGTCATCTGTGTCACCGTGTAAGTCGGCCAGGTTCAGGTACCCAGGGCCAGCCTTACCGCGCATAACCACGTGCTGCAATCTGGGCAGAGAGGGCCATACCGCATCCAGGATGCCCTGCACGTCATTGCCCATGGGCTGGGGATCGGCAATGACCACACTAGCCTCGGAGTCCGAAAGGATGTGCTGGATTTCCTTCTGCCGGTAGACCGGATTGAGCGGCACAATGACTGCACCGAGGGCTGCGGGAGCGAAGAAGGCGTACACGAACTCAGGACAGTTGGGCAGGATAATAGCCACTTTGTCACCCGGCCCTACGCCGAGGCCGCGCAATCCTCGCGCCAGGCCATCGACCTGTTCGCCCAACTCCCGGAAAGTCAGGGTCTGGTCGCCAAAGGAGAGAGCCAGGCGTTCAGGGTATTCGCTGATGACCCGGCGAAGCGCCTGGTAGAGCGTCAGGTCAGGGGTGATCAATAGTTTTGGCATCCCTGCTTACTCCTCTCACTCGAACTGGATTGCCTCGATGATGCGGATGCTGGCCGCACGCCGCGCCGGCCAGATGGCCGCGAGTTGTGAGACAAACAGCGCAATGATCACGCTGACGAGGATGCCCTGGGTCGGCAGCACGTAGGTCAAGTCATACCCCTGTATGGCGGTAACGGCCATCAGAAAGATGCGCGACAGGAATAGACCGAAAACCAGGCCAAATAAACCGCCGATGAGCC